>JBGPEF010000308.1:0-6861 GCA_041482675.1 Tepidisphaeraceae bacterium
ATTTTGATGCTTGCTAACTTTGATCCTCACTTGAAATGCATCGACACGAAAAATCAGTGCGGTCGAAGTGTGGATTGAAAGAATTGGAGATCTACATTATCCGGCTGCGGCAACGGATATTTTGGGGTTAACCACAAATCTTTTGTGCGCGGATCGCGATACTTGTAAAACTCAACATGCCCATCCGCAAACGACAATGATGTACCGTCGTGCCAGTTGCCGGGAGGAAACCACCAGGCTCCATCGGCCGTGACCGTGAGATAGATCGAGCTTTGAACTCCCCCGGGCGGGCCCTCCATCGCTGGCTCAAGGAATACGATCATCTCGTGAGGCCTTTTGATCTCCTGTAGCCGCGTAAGCGTGATGTCCACTGCAATACTGCGGATATTTAAGTGACTATTGATCCCATAGGTCCAATTTACTGGGGGATCGGGGTAGCTGGGACATCTCAGCACTCTGTTATTGCCTAAATAGGAGTAAAGACTTCTGGAGTTTCCCGCCTGTGGCACCCAATTCACAGGGCTAACCATCCACCCTCGATTGTCTGTCGCATACATGTACCACGCAGCCCAAAGCTGGCGAACATTGGAGTAGCAAACGGTCTTGCGAGCATTTTCGCGCGCTTTAAAGAGCACTGGCAGCAGAATCGCGAGCAGGATGGCAATGATAGCAAGACTACAAGCAGTTCCACGAGCGTGAAGGCGGTATTGCTGCGATTTCGCTGCACGATACACCTTCCAAGCCCCGACAAACAGACATTAAATACTACACAGCCGCTAATGCGAAGTAGTGATTCGGTTGAGATCGGAGTCAGGTCGATGCAGCGGCCGCGGCTTCGGCGGCTTCCTGCCTGGCCATTTTGGCGAAGGCCTTCTTGGCTTCGCCAACCAGGTAGAAAGAGCCGGTGATGCAGATGAGGTCTTCCTTGGTCACCGCCCGGTTGGCGATCTCCAAAGCCTCCTCAAGCGTCGGCGCCACCTGGGCCATCTTGCCGTAAAGCTCGATGTACCTTGCGGCCAGTTCCTCGGGATCGGCCGTCCTCACCGAATCAACCTTGGTGAAGATCACCTTGTCCGCCCCGGAAGTGATCCGTTCGAGCATGCCGGGAATATCCTTGTCGCCGCAACATCCGAAGATGACGACCATCGAGTCATAAGGCACGTGCTGGCCGATGGCCCGCATCATGGCGTCGATGCTGGCGGCGTTGTGGGCGCCGTCGGCGATGACGCGGGGGGTCGTGGAGAGCATTTCCATTCGGCCGGGAATGACGGTTTTGGAGAGGCCTTCCATGGCCTTGGAGTCGTTGATGGCGACGCCGCGGCCTTTGAGGCGGTCCACGATGGCGAGAGCCAGGCCGCAGTTGATGGCCTGGTGCTCGCCGATCAGCGGCACGGCCAGGTGCTCGAATTTCGAGTTGGGAGTCGTCAGACAGATCCGATTATGCGGGCCGAGCATCCGGCTGGATTCAAAGCGATAGGAAAACTCGATCGACTTGCCGGTGACGTCAAACGGCGCGCCGACTTTTTCGGCGATGCGCTTGAGGACGGTTTCGACCTCGGGGTCCTGGGTGACGGTGACGGCGGGGACGCCGTGCTTGAAGATGCCGGCCTTTTCCTCGGCAATTTTTGCAAGGGTATAGCCGAGCTGTTGCATGTGATCTTTGGAAATCGAGGTGATGGCGGTCACCTCGGGCTTGATGACGTTGGTGGAGTCGAGTCGGCCGCCCAGGCCGGTTTCGATGACGGCGATATCGACCCTTTGTTCGGCGAAGTATTTGAAGGCGATGGCGGTGATGACATCAAAGAAGCTGGGAGAGGGATTCATGCGGTTAACATGGGGGGCGATGATGCGGACCAACCGCGCAAAATCTGCGTGGGAGATCATGTCACCGTTGATGCAGATGCGTTCGCGGATGTCGCAGAGGTGGGGGGAGGTGTAGAGGCCGACCTTGTGGCCGCAGTATTGGAGCATGGAAGCGGTCATCGTACAGGTGGAGCCTTTGCCCTTGGTGCCGGCCACATGGACGGATTTATAATCTTCGTGGGGGTTGCCAATCTTCTTAAGGAGATGGCGCATGCGGTTCAGATCAAAATTGGCGCTGGTGTAGCGGACAATTCGGAGGCGCTCGTGATCGGTAAGGGTGTTGAGGAAGCGGATGGCTTTGGCATAGGCGCTGACGCCATTGGAATGTGCCTTACCGTTGGAGTGTGATTTGCCGTTGGAGTGCGACCTGCCGTTGGAATGAGCCTTTCCGTTGGAGGAGGATTTGGTGGTGCGTTTGGCGGCCTTGCCGTTGTGGCCGGGCCGCACCGGCGAATGGCGCAGCTTGGTTTTGGGCCGGACGACAACGGTGTGCCGACGGGAGGTGACGCGTCTAACTTTTGTTCGGAGCGGCATGGTTGATTGATTTTACCAGTTTAAAGTAGTTAATTCAAATTTCGCGGCCAAGTATCAACAGGAGCGGGGGTTATGAAAAGTAGGGTTTTTCGCAAAAATGTCACTTAAAGCGAGCTGGAGCAGGTTTTTGAGAAAGCGGAGCAATTCAACTGCAATTCAACCGCAGAGACGCAGAGACGCAGAGAAGAGGGGTCTGGACGGGCTGGATGCCTCTAAGTGCGATTGCAGGTCAGTGTGGAAGTGAGGGATGGGTGTTTGTTGGTCGATGCAATAGATAGAGGATTGGGCACGGAGGTGACGGACTGCGCGGGCTCGGCGCTCTGGCGGACGGGCCGCGCCGGACCTATAATTTGCCGTGTGCCCAACTCTCGTCTCGGCGAGCAGGTAGGCGCCGATTGTTCAGGTGGAAATTGTCTTCTGACGGCGTAGGAGGACTTAGACGACATGCGCCACAGCAGCGCTGAACCTTCCGCAGGCCCGTTTCCGCCGGCCCCCATGGCGGCCGGCGGTGGTGTCCTCGCACTCAACGCCAACGTCCTCGTCCTTAACAAGTTTTACCAGGCCATCCGGGTCATCAACGTTAAGCGGGCCTTCTCGCTGCTTTGCCGCGAGATGGCCGAGGTCATTCACATCGAAACCGATGCCCGCGGCGAGAGCCGGTGGCATAATCTGAACTTCGAGAGCTGGCAGGAATTGTCAGCCCTCAAGAAAGAATTCGAGCCGGATGAATATGACTGGATTCACACGGTGCGATTTGCGATCGCGGTGCCGCGGATTATTCGGTTGCTGGGCTACGACAAGCTGCCGCGGCAGGATGTGAAGTTCAACCGGCGGAACATCTACGCGCGCGATTCCAACCGCTGCCAGTATTGCGGCCGAAAGTTCAGCACGACCGAGCTGTCGCTGGACCACGTCATGCCCAAGAGCCAGGGTGGCAAGACCACCTGGGAAAACATCGTCTGCTGCTGCGTGAAGTGCAACGTCAAGAAAGGCGGCCGCACGCCGGAGCAGGCGCACCTGCACCTGATCGCCAGGCCGGTGAAGCCGCGGCGCAGCCCGGTGATCAACATCCGCCTGGCCGACGAGCGTTATTCGAGCTGGAAGCAGTTCCTGGATAATGCGTATTGGACGGTGGAGTTGAAGTGATTTTTCCTGCCCGGGGGCATTTGTGAGCATTGAACTCCGGGAATTCTCTTTTGAACGGGCAATTGGCGCTGTGGAAAAGGTACGTCAACGTCTTTTGCGCGCGACTGCTGCGTTGGAGGCTGCGCGCGTGCCGTACGCGGTGGCAGGCGGGAATGCGGTGGCGCTGTGGGTATCGCGGGTGGATGAGGCGGCGGTTCGCAACACGCAGGATGTGGACATCTTGATCCGTCGCGCGGATCTGCCGGCGGCCCGAGCGGCGCTGGAAAAGGCGGGATTTGTGTACCGGCATTCCGCGGGGATGGATGTGTTTCTGGATGGCCCGAACGCCAGGGCGCGGAATGCGGTTCACCTTGTATTCGCGGGGGAGAAGGTGCGGCCGGCGGAGCCGGTGGCGAATCCTGACGTCGCGGAGTCGGAGCAGGCGGAGCATTTCAGGATCCTCTCGCTGGAGGCGCTGGTGCAAATCAAGTTGACGGCGTTTCGGGATAAGGATCGGGTGCATCTGCGAGATTTGATTGAGGTGGGGTTGGTGGATGCGTCATGGGTGGGAAAATTTCCGCCGGTGCTGGGGGAGCGACTGCGAAACCTTCTGGATACGCCAAACGGATAGTCGTCAGTGCCGGTGATGGTGGCGGCGGACTTTTCGTCTGGCGACGGAAAGCACCAGCGCCGCGGGCGGTTGTGGTTGCGCGGGCGCGGCGGGGACGGGGAGGGATATCCCGAAATTGGCGGCCAAGTCGATGAAGTCGGAGATGGTAACGGAGCCGTCGTAGTTCATGTCGCCGTCGACGAAGGTGGCGGGGGATTTGCCGAAGTTGGAGGCGAGGTCGATGAAGTCGCTGATGCTGACCTGGCGGTCGCGATTGAGGTCGCCGAGGAGGACGAAAAAGTCGAGGGTGGGATCGGTTGCGGGATGATTGCCGGCGATGTCTGTCAGATTGGCGGCGGCGAGGGTGGCCTTGTAATTTCCGTCGGGGAGGATGCCGTTGGTGTAGCCGGGGAACGTCCACGTGGCGTGGCGGTTGGCCGCGTCGAGCTGGAGGGACAGGTTTGCCGCGGGGATCGCGGAATTGGTGGTGCTGTTGAAGAGGCTGAGGTTGTTGACCAAAAAGCTGATGGGCTGGGCGAATCCAAAGAGGATGTTCTGGGGTGGGAGATTGAAGTTGAAAACGGGAGGAGCATCCAGGGTTGGGGGCGCTGTGTCAATCGTGACGGGGAGCAGGGACGATGGGGCGCTGGTGCCGGTGGGCACGGTGGCGGTGGCGGTAATGTTGCGAAGGCCGTCGGGCAGAACATTGGTTGTAATCGTGTAAATTCCAGCCGGTGAGGTCAGGCCAGTGCCGGCGGCGAGATTATTTTGCAGGATGGCGACATTGCTGCCCGGGGAGGCGATGCCGATGAAAGTGGGGGTGTTGATGTTGGTGATGTTGTCGGAAGAGCTGACACCGGAGTCGGTGAATGCGCTCAGATCGGGCTGAGAGGGTATTGCCGGAGGAGGGCCGGGATCGAAGGACCAACTGGTGATGCCCTGAGTGGCGTTAGCGCCGCCGGTGCCGCCGGTGAAGCCGACGTAGGCGAGGTTGCCGCCCAGAAGGGTGGGTAGATCGATGGCCAGGGTTTTGGCTTCGAACGATGCGCCCTGAGCGAGCTGGGCGGTGAGCAGGCCGCCGCTGTAGCTGAGCGTGATGGTCAATGGGGTGTTGTTCAGGGTGGTGTCGATGTTGGTCTGGGAATAGTTTTGATCGATGGCGCCGTTGGTGAGGAATTCGGTGCCCAGCGGATAGCCGTTGTAGATGTTGATGGCGAAGGCGAGGCTGGGGGTGATTGGCGTGCCGGAGCCGTACCCCAGCGAGCCGCCCGGCCCGCCCAGAGCGGCCAGGCCGCGGGGGTCGCGCTGAACCACGAAGGTTGCGCCGTCGGCGCTGCCGTTTTTGGTGTAGGTGAAGGTGGTGGTGAAGGCGGTGATGTTCTGCTGGGTGTTGAAGAAGACCGAGCGGGCCTGACTGCCGACGGCGGTGGTGAGATGAAGCTGATTGCCGCTCACAGTCGCGCCGCCATTGAGGGTAAGGCCGTTGGAATTGGCAAAGCCGCCCGCGAAATCGATGAGGTGCGGCCCGCTGAAGGTGGCGGCCGCGGTGTAGGCGTAGGGGGAGAAGCCCAAAGCGTCGTGGGCGCGGATGCGGAAATAATAAGTGGCGCCGGCGCCCAGGCCGCCCACGGAAAACTGATTCTTGCCGGCAATGCCGATTTGCTGCCAGTTGCCAATTCCGTCGGGAGACTGATCGACATAAAAACTGTCGGCGAGGTTGGGGACGCTTGAGTTGTCGGTCCAGGTGAGATTGAGCTGGGTACTGAAAGTTGCCTGGCCCTGGAGATTGGTTGGAGCATTGGGCGGGGCGTTGGGGGGCGAAAAGAGGCCATAGACGACCAGGAAGTTATTGGGATCGCCCACGCCGGAAGCGACGTAGACGTGGCCGTTGGCGACGGTGGGGAGCTGGAATTTGACGCCAGCCCCGAGCGCATCCCGGCCGCCGGCGGCCTGGGCACTGGTGTACAGTTCGGTGGCATAGGTATCGGAGCTGTAGGCGCGAAGTTGGCTCGTGCCGCGGTCGGTGTCCCAGACGATGCCATTGGCGAGATCGTTGGCGGAGATGGAGGCGGTGGAGCCGGGGAAGGCGAAGCTGTCAGCGGAGGTGGACGTGGGGGTGTTGCTGAGTTGGCCGTTGGCGATGGTGAATGTTTTGGCGACGCCGCCGAAGCTGTCGGCGAGATAAACCCGGCCATTGAAGAGAGCGGGGGTGCCGAATTGGCCGCTGGTTTGATTGGCGATATTTTGGACGACGTTGTTGCTGAGGCCGAATTTGCCGAGATTGTCGCGGTCGATGAGATAGATGACGCCTTCCTTGCCCGAGACAACCAGGAGATGCGGGTGGGCGGCGCTGCCAACCGAATCGGGGAGGATCAGAGGGGCGGACGAGCCCAGATCGATATCGCGCTGGTCGAGGTATTGCTCGTTGAAAGGTGTGAAATAATCGACGATTTTCAGCCCCCAGCCGTTGGGATTCTGGCTGGCGGGGGTGGTGGTGGGGTCGAGGCCGATTTTCAGGACCGAGTCGCCGTAGTTGTTGTCGACGGGAAAGCCTTGCGCATTGAGGCCGGTGATGGGGCCGGGAGCGGGAGCGACCGGATTTGCGGCCGTGTTTGCGCCGTTGTATGGCGTGAAAGTTCCGTTGCCGCTGGCGGCGTAGAAGTAGGTTCCGTCGAAGGAGAAAGTGCCGCCGGCCATCCAGAAACCGCCCAGGCCGCCGTTGGGGGTGG
>JBGPEF010000309.1:0-6825 GCA_041482675.1 Tepidisphaeraceae bacterium
CTTTGCGTTCTGATTTTCATCACTGATTTTGGGTCCTATGTGGGTGGCTAATTCCTGGGCGGGGGCGGGATCGGCCGCGAGTGAAACGGGGACCAGTTCCGGGGGTGTGACAGGCCTGTTCCCGAAATCCAGCGAGGCAATGACGGTGCCGTTGGCGATGGTGACGAAATACCCGCCACCGCTGGGCGAAGTCTGCTGGTAGCCGGCCGGAACTTTTTCCCGGATGGAGTAGGCACCGGCAGGGAGGTTCGTCAGGTGGTATTCGCCGAGGATCTGACTGCCGACGACGCCAAAGGAGAGCGCGAACGGCTCGCTGGGATCCTGCGCGATGTTGCCATTGAGGTCGGCATACACGACGACGTTGAGCATCCCCTGTTCACCGGGATCGCGGCGGCCGTTGCTGTTCAGATCCTGGCAAACCTGCCCGGCGACCTGTCCGTTGCTCGAACCGTTGCCAATGTCGTGATCGTCGTTGTTTTGATCCGATCTTACGACAACGGTATCGCTCACACCCGCCACGCTGACGCGAACGTTGTCGATGCCCCAAGTCTCGTCGGTGTCGTCGGTGTTGCCGGCAAGGTGGTTGCCCGCGGCGTCGGTGATGCCGTCGCTGCGAAGGCGGATCTGGTAGTTGGCCTGCGGGAGTCTGCCATCGGGCAGGCCCGGAAATGTCCAGACGGCGACGTTCTTCAGTGAGTCGTAGCGGACGGCGTAGCTATTGGAGTCGAGAATCTGGCCAGTGTCCGGATCGATCAACACCAGGTCGTCGGCGGTGAGACTGCGGGAGACATCCTCATTGAAAATGGCGGTGACCTGGTGGCGGCCGTTGGCGAAATCCAGACTGACGCTCTGCACCATTGGCGCCAAGTGGTCAGATGGGTCACCAGCGCCATTGGCGAGCACGGGTTGCGGCGGGGGCAACAGGGCGAGAGGGATTTTGGGATTTTGCGCCGGCGGCAGGGAAGTATTGAACTTGGAAGCGAGGTCGATGAAGTCAGAGATGGACACCCTGCCGTCGAAGTTGAGGTCGCCGTCGGCGTAGGTGGCGCCATTTTTGTTGAAGTTGGAGGCGAGAGTGATGAAGTCGGCGATGGAAACCGTGCGGTCGTGATTGAGGTCGCCGGAGTAATAGAACGTCTCGACGGTGAAATCGCTGCCGGGTGTGTTGCCAGTAAGGCCAGCGCCCTGGAAGAACAGCGAAAGGTCTTTCTGGTCGTGGTTGATCGTGTAGGTCGCCGTTCATCGCGAAGGCGGCGCCGGCATTGTTGACCTTGAAAGTGGTACCGGTGATGTCGGTGAATGTCGGGCCGCTGACGGCCAGCGCTGTGGTGGCGGTGCCGCGGTCGATGCTGAGCAGGTCGTCGCCGCCTGTTTCGACGGCGCCGTCGCGATCCGCGTCGCCGATCGGCTCGATGCCCGGGATCGCGCCCAGAATATCGCGCAAAGCGTCCGCGGCCAGATAAATCGCGGCGTTGCTGGACATTGCGCCCAGCGCCGCGTGGTTACTGCCGAGCTGATTGACGAGATATCGGACTGAATCCGAATCACTGCTCTCGAGGAAGTTCAGCCCGTCGCGAACGCTCACGCCAATCAGTGGAATCTTGAAATCGAGGAGGTCGATGCCCAGAAGGCTTTGGCCCCAGTCGAGGAACTGTTCGAGGCCGTCGAGCAGGTCGTCGAAGCTCAACAGGCCGTGGGTGATGAAGCCTTCGAGGTTGTGGGTGGCGATGACGAACGTGTCTCGCACGAACTCGGATGGATTCAGCGGGATGGCAGGGTTTGTGTGATGGGGAAGGTCGTCGGCCGGCAGAGGATCACTGCGGACGACGGCGCTGCCCAGGTCCGCGAGATTCCCGGCCACCTCGATGCGGGCGTCGGCGTCCGCCAGCGTTTCCCCAGGCCGGGCGACAACGCCATCCCCGTCGCCGTCGATGGGGATAATGGCCTGTGCGCTGCTGGTGAAGTGGGGGGTGAAGAGGTCGTCGACGGTCCCTGAGCCGATGGCGGTCGCGATCTCGGCGAAGGTCAGCTTGTCATCGTGGTAGCGCCACCCACGAGATCCGCATTGAAGCCCAGATTGATGTAGGCGCGGGCATCGCGCACCGAGAAGTGCCGGCCGAACCCGCTCACATCGACCGTGATCGCCCCAAGGTCGGGCACGCCAGCCACCGTATAACCGCTGTTGGCGCTGCCGGAAAGCCGGATCTGGTTGCCGTCCGTGCCCAGGAAGACCCGATCATCCAAGTCCAGCCCGTCGGCGGTATTGAGGCCCAGAGAAACATCCACCGCAGCGCTGCCTATGATCCGCACGTTCCCGCTCGTATCGACGCCGAAGAAAGAACCGGCGTCGCCTAGATTGAACTCGACGGGAAACATCTCATCGACAACAGCCGTGTAGGTGAAGTTGAAGCGGATATCGCCCGGGTTGACTACGACGTGCACCGTAATCCCGTCCAGACTGTCATTGAGGAACTCTTCGACAAGGTGCGCGGTGGAAACCGTCAGACTATCGACATCGTCAACGGGGCCCAGGGAATGGGAGAATTCCTCCGCGAGATTCATCAGGTCCGAGATGCTGGTATTGATCAGCGGGAGTTGCACATCAACGAATAAGCCCGCGCCGCCCAGTGCGTGAAGCTGCTCGACCAGCGCGGCGAGGGCGTCGAGGATCATCTGCGGGGTAATGTTGTCGAAGGCGAGGAAATTCTGGAACGACATCTGGTCGTCAAGCAGGTCCAGGAGTACCCCTGGAAGCTCTCGGAGGTCATCGATGCTGTCCACGTGCCCTTCGCTAGCGCCGTCGAGCGACACAGTGACCGTGCCGAGGGTGGAGGTGCCCACGGCGGCCGAGAGTGTCAGGCCATCGATGTCGAAGCTGCCGTCAATGCCCATGCTGAACAGGCGCGGGAGGTTGGTGACGGTCAGCTCGCTGATGGTGATGTAATCATCGCCTGCGCCCACGCCGGGGTCGGTGACGTTCACGGTAACCGTGGCCGCGAGCACGATGCCGTCGTTGGGCGTGATAGAGAGGCTTTTGGCCAGCGCCACGTCAAGGAATCCGAGCGAGCCGGTCAGGAGAGGGAGGCCGTCCGACCTGTCGAGTTGAGCGGAGATGTTGAGTGTGACTTCCGGCACGTCGTTCTCGCGGATGTAGAAGCGATCTTCCCAAGAAAGGGCCGTGTTGAGCTTCATGCCAACCGTAAGTTGGAAAGAAGGGTCCACCGTGAAGGACACGTCGCCGCCGCCCGAGATGCTCAGGCCGGGAATCGCCTCGCCGAAATCGAGCCGCTGGCTGAACGTCAGCGGATCGACGTCGAAGGTTGGAGTGAACTCGATGCTGCCGGCCGCGGCGTCGTAGGAGATTGGGATCTGGCTGGGGTCGATGCCGAGCGTGCGCGCGAGCTGGCCGACGATTTCCTGAAGTGTCGGCGCGCGGGCGGACATGCTGGTGATGTTCGACAGATCGCCCAGGGCTGCGCCGAGGCGCTTTTCCAGCGAGCCACGCCGATGGATGCTGAAACTCGGATCGGCGGTATTTGGATCCTGATGGAGGCTGGAGGCGAAGCTCACGACAAAGCCGCTAACGGAGACGACGTCGATCTCGCCGGTGACGCTGTGGTCGGTGGTGTCCTCGTATGTGACCCGGTCGCCGATCGAGACGCCTGCTTTCGAGAGGTTGAGCCCGGCGACCGAGACAACGAACTTGTTGGCCCCGCGCTCGCTGTAGACGTCGGAAATATCGTAGATCGTCTCACCCGTTGTGTTATCGATGATCAGCGGGGCGGGGAACTCATCCAGGATGTCTCCCAGCGACTTGTTCAGCAGAGGGATGATGGTCCCCAGGATGTTCTGGCTGGCGATGTCGCGCATCCAGTTGGCCGCGCTTTGCAGACCGGAAAGGACCTGCGCCGACGTGGTCTGTATCATGTCTCTCAGCGCGGTCGCTCCGGAGCCGGCACCTGCCGAGGCGCTGATGGTGGCGGTGGAGATGTCGTTGACGTCGGCCCAGGTGATCTTCAGGCGGGCATCGGCCAATTCGAAGGGCTCCGATCCGCCGGGAAGCACAGCGCTAACGGCGAATTCACCCTCCACAGTGACATCGTCTCCCGAAGGATTGCCTTCAAGCGTCGTGTGCGCCAAACTTGACACATCCGACGCCAGTTCGTTGAGACGGATCACGTGGTCGTTCAGGCCGGTGAGCGGGTCGGTCCCCGGATCGACCAGGTCGATTTTGAGCTTCACGGCCGGGTCCGCGCTAATCCTTCCATTCTCAAGCTCAACCTCCAGGAACCCCAGCCGGCCGGAGCCTTCGGCGTCGGCCGAGAAGTTGCTGATGATCAGCTCCGGCTCGGGATCGCCGTCGTCGTTGACGGCCGCATCGGGGTCAAGGAAGAAACCGCTCTCGTCAAAACCGAACACCAGGTGAAGGCGAACATCAGCGCTGATCTCCGCCTCGCCGTTGAGCCTCAGTGCGCCACCAAGCGCTTCGACATCGAGCAGCGCCTGTCCGCTCAGCGTCTTGTTCACGATCATGTTGAACGTCGTCGTGCCACCAACCTGCCTATACGTGACATTGCCGGCCGTGGAATCCAGGCCATCGAGCGCAGCCCGTAGTTCCTCCATCGAGGTGAGGGAAGTCATCAGGCTCTGAAGATCCAATGCTCCGGTGCCGGTTTCGAATATCTGTCGGAGGATGGAATGGAGCTCATTGTCAAACTCTTCGGAGCTGGCCTCTCCGGCGGGCTCCCCCGGATGCTCCCCTCGGCCCAGGGCCGGTCCCCTCGGCGGGTGTTCCCCTGCGACCCCGCTGCCCGCCGATCTGCCGAACCCCGGGATAGGAACGGCGGCATGCTGGGCGTCGTTGAGTTTTTCAGCCCACGCGTTGAGCCGCAGCAGGCCTGAGAGGACGGTGCTCAGTCCGCTGTCGGCAGTCGCCTCCTGCGTCGCACGTTCGACCCCAGTGGTACGAATGATCATATCGCCGTCAACATCGGAGACGACGCGAACATCAGTCGCGGTCGAGACCTCGATTCGGCGGAAGGGCCCGATGAACTCCAGCGAATCACCTGTCCCGGTGCTCGGTCCACCATTGAAAGTAATGCCTCGCGCTGGCGTAATCAGGCCGTAGGTTGTGTCGATGATCAAATGGTCGTTGCCCCCGAGGCCGTTGAAGACGATGGCGTCGACGCTCGACTCGGGGATGAAGTGAATCTCGAGCGCTCCGTCGATCCGCAATTCCAGCATGAGTGGGTTGCTGGCGCTGCGGCCCAGGTGCACCGTATCCGCCGAGCCATCCCCTTCAATGGTCAACACCTGCGACAGGTCAAGGTGGGCCCTGGCGTTGTCCATCTTCCAAACGCCGCGCCCCTGCGTTCCCGACCACCAGAGTGTCGCCCCGGTGCTCCCCGTGAAAATCGGTGAAAGGATTCTGGTAGAAGATGTCGGTGACGATGGCGTTGGGGAGGCCACTGCCCAATTCCGTCCAGTGGAGGATTTCGGTATCTGCGGCGACGTCCGCCAGGACCCCGGGAATCGCGCGATAAACTCCGTTGCGCCCTCCAACAAGCAGCATCCGCCGCCCCATCACCATTACCGCTTCCACGCTGCTGGCTTCGGGGTTTACCAGCGGCAAGTCGCCGGCGACCTCCTTCCAGTCTTCTCCCGCATTAATCGTCAACCAGAGGTGGCCGCGGGTGTCGACCAGATAGGCGATGTGCGAATTGTCGGGATCAATCGTGAGGTCGCGCGCATACCCCGTCCCGATCCCGTCCAGGGACGCTTCGCGATATTGCCACGTCCCGTCCGCCGATCGCGAGTATCCCGTGCGCACCACAGACTCTTTGGCGGCATAAAAAATGTTCGCAATGCTCCCGCCCGATTCCTTCCAGCCGTATGCAACCGCGTCGTAATACCGGGAGGTCTCGCCGACAATGGGAATCGCGCTGAGTAAATCGCCGCGGTCGGTGCTCTCGTAGAGCCGGTCCGCGGCGATCAACAACCGATCGGGATCGACGGCGTTGACGGCGTAAGGGGCCTTGGTGAAACCTTCGTAGTAACGGGCCGCATCGGCCAGCCCGCTGCCCGCCTGGTCCACCGTCTCCGGAGCGGCCAGTTTGGCGGGTACCCAATCGGCCGACGTGAGATTGTTCGAGGCGTCGTACGTCCCCCGCCACAGAGTCGATAATTCACCGAAATCCCCAAACATGATCCCCCCGTCAATCACCCCGCTCGGGATCGCTTCGCTGACGGCGATGATTGTCAAGTCGACAGCAGAGGCATAACTAACGCCACTGACCGTGTAAGCGCCGTCGTTTCCCGTGGAACCAACCACACGGATCGGTTTCCCAACCTCCATCTTCTTACGCAGGTCCGTCGCCAGTATAAATTTCCTCTCCGACTGAATCATGTCCCGAATGTTTCGGCGGAAATATCCGAAGGTGTTGGCCATCCCATAGCGGGTAACCGTGTTGCCCCCCGCATTGACCGCGGCCGCGACGGTATTTCCATCGCCCACCATCCGCGCTGTCCAATGCGACGTCCCCGATATCGACTGCTGCGCCACCCCGTTGTCCTGGAAGCCCGCGATCGCCACTTGGTTGATCGGGTCCCATGCGACCGAAAATCCAACTTCGGCCGCGGCAAGATTGCCCACCATTGATTCCCATCGCTGTAGTTGCAGGATTCCCCCTTCCGTGGGACTGGGGATGGTTTCTGAAAGGGCGATGGGAATCGTGGTGACTCTCCCATCGTAAAGCGCGGGGTCATCGGGGGGATCCACGTGGCGGACAGTATAGGTGCCGTCATTGCCCGCCGATCCGCTGACCA
>JBGPEF010000310.1:0-6793 GCA_041482675.1 Tepidisphaeraceae bacterium
CATCCGAGGTGATCGGGACCATCAATGAAAAAAAGCTGGACCGCCGGGTGGATGCCGCGGCGCTACCGAAGGAATTGCGGCCCATGGCCGAGCGATTGAACGAGATGCTCGCCCGGCTCGAGCGTGAGTTTGTCCAGCGCAAGCAATTTCTCGCCGACACAGCGCACGAGCTGCGCACACCGGTTGCGGCGATTCTGACGCATCTGGAAGTCACGCTGCGCCGGCCGCGCGAGCCGGCCGCGCTGGCGGATGCGCTTCGCACGTCATTGTCGGATGTGCAGATGCTGCGGCGTCTGGTGGATGCGCTGTTGGAACAGGTCCGCAGCGATCGCGGCCTGGTGCCCGCCGATGCTCAATGGCTGGACCTTTCCGCGCTACTCGAACAATGCGCGACTCTGGCCGATTCGCCCGCATCGGAGAAGAACGTGAAGGTAATTCGCAAGTTTGGGCCCGGCATGCGCGTGCAGACCCACGCGGCTGTGCTTCAGAGCATCGTGACCAATCTTTTGTCAAACGCGGTCGAATACAGTCGGGCGGGGGGGGTAATTGAGTTCGATTGCCAGGTGAATGGCCGGCAACTGGAACTGAGTGTCCGCGATGAAGGCCCAGGCATCGCGGCCGATGTGCTGCCTCATATCTTTCAGGCTTTTTACCGGGCTGACAGCTCGCGCGGATCGAATCGCGGACATCTGGGATTGGGCCTTTTCCTGGTGCAGTCGCATGCGCAGAGCCTGGGCGGACGTTGTGAAGCGGAAAGCACCCCGGGCACGGGCAGCGTATTTCGCGTCTGGCTGCCAACATCTCCGCCAGAGGCCGGCCCTGATGCATCGGCCACGGTCGAACATGGAACAGCCGCGCATGATGTTCCGGCCGATGCGGAGGACAGATTCGCCCTGGATGCCGGGAGCTGAGGTGTATTCATGGTGCATTCATTTGGAGGGGGTATCTTCTGTTGGCCGGTTGGTGACACCAGCGAAGTGTCGCCGACGGCGATAGGCGGTTGGCGATGAGACGTTTGGCATTCCTCATCATTTTTACGTGCGCCTTTTGGGTCAAGCCGGGGTGGGCAGCGCCTCCCAATTCGACCGTGGGGGCTTACCGGCTGATCTTTCGAGGGTGCTTCAGCGGAACCGGCAACGGCGTCGTCACGCCGAATTCGGTGATGGTCCGGGGCAAATTGTTCGACGAAAACGGCAACCGGATCAATTTCGTAGCCCCCAATCTGACGCTGGAAAATGGGCGGTTTCATGATGTGGTGTCGGTTGCCGGGATGACCGTGAAGATTACCGGCCGCGTCGATCCGGGCGGCGGCTCGTTGCGAAAAGCCAGGCTCGTCTGCACGTTTTCGGTTGCGGGAACGCGATTCGGTCGCGTCGCCGGAGAGCATCAATAACGTTCCCCCTGCGATACAATCGCCACCGGCAGTTCCATCACCAGTGTTTCAATGGCAAAGCTTCCCGCCAACAGTGCCTCGCCGCTTCAGCGAAGCACCTTCGGCGTTGCGGTGCGCATGCTGCTGTACGGCGGCCGGGGCGAAGGGCCGGCCATGGCCCTCGGTCTTGTCCTGCTGCTGATCGCTACCTGCCTGTCGCTGCTCCAGCCGTGGCCGATGAAGCTGGTCATCGATAGCGTGATTGGCAATGTGCCGCCTCCAGCTTTCCTCTCAAAGTCAGCGGCGATGTTTACCCAGGGCAGCCCGCGTCTCGCCTTGCTGGTGATTCTGTGCGCTGGCCAGTTGCTGCTTGCGGTGCTCGTCGGGCTCCTCACCGTCGCCAGCACCTACATTCTCGTGGCCATCGGCCTGCGCATGGTGTTCAAGCTGCGCTGTGCCCTGTTCGAAAAGATCCAACGGCTCTCTTTGCGGTTTCACGACAATACAACCGTCGGCGATTCGCTCTACCGCGTCGCCTGGGACTCCTATTCGATCCAGGCCATTTTCAACTCGGGCCTGATTCCCGCCCTGACGGCCATCCTCACGCTGCTGGGGATCGGCGCGCTCCTGGCCAGCCGCGACTGGCTTGTCGCGGTAACCGGGCTGGCGGTTTGCATCTTGCTGGCCATGCTGGTCCGCAAGCTGGACCGGCCGATGACACAGTCTTCGATGAAGGTTCACGAGCGCGAAAGTGAAATTACCACGCGTGTGCAGGAAACTCTGAGCGGCATTCGCGCGGTTCAGGCATTCGGGCTGGAGCAATTTGAAACGCAACGCTTCCGCGACCACGCCGAATCAAGCCTGCGGGCGAGTTTGAAGCTGACGGTGCTTCAGACAGCATCGCAAACCGTGGTCGGCCTCCTGCTGGCGGCCGCGACTGCGCTGTTGGTGGGAGTATCGGCATATCGCGTTCTCCAGGGACGGCTCAGCACCGGCGACGTGGTGCTGACCGTGGCCTACATGGCGATGCTGTTTCGCCCGCTGGAAATGCTCGCCAATACCGCGGCCTATATTCAGGGTGCGGTGGCCGGGGCGCGGCGGGTTTTGTCGATTCTGGATGCCGTTCCCGATGTCACCGACGCGGCCGACGCCGCGGACGTGCCGGGCAGGGCGCGGGGGGCGGTGGAATTGCAGGATGTGTCGTTCGCCTATCGCGCGGGGGAGGTGGTTTTGCAGGGGATTAACCTCCAAATCCCGCCCGGAATGACCGTGGCCCTGGTGGGGGCGTCGGGAGCGGGAAAAACAACCCTGATCAGCCTGCTCATGCGTTTTTACGATCCCCTGGCCGGGAAAATCCTGCTCGATGGCCGTGATGTCCGGACCCTAACCCTTGCTTCCCTGCGGCGGAATGTGGCGCTGGTGCTTCAGGAGCCGGTGCTCTTTGGCTCGACGATTGCCGAGAATATTGCCTATGGCCTCGCGGGCGCGACCCAGCAGCAGATCGAGGCGGCAGCGAGGGCAGCCGGAGCGCATGAGTTCATCACCGAGCTTCCGGAAGGATATGAGACGAAGATTGGAGAGCGCGGAGCAACTCTCTCGGGCGGGCAGCGACAGAGAATTTCCATCGCCCGCGCATTTCTCAAGGATGCGCCGCTGCTCATCATGGACGAGCCCACCAGCGCCCTGGATGCACAAACGGAGACGCACCTCCTGGAGGCGATGGAGCAGCTCAAACGCGGCCGCACCACCATCATCATCGCCCATCGGCTCTCCACGATACGCGGCGCGGACCGGATTGTGGTGATGGCCCGCGGCGCGATCGTTGAGACCGGCACGCATGAAGAGCTATTGGCCGCTGAGGGCTTTTACGCCACTCTCCATCGAATGCAGTTCGGTGCGCTGATGTCGTCGACCTGACACGCCTCCGCATCTCCAAATCAGTCTCCTGGATTCGGCTGGAAGCCCGCTGAAGGTAATTCGGTACATAAAAGAACCCCGGGAGGTGGCCTCTCGGGGTTCTGTGTCTGATCAGAATCACTTCCATCAAACCGGCACGAAGACCCAGAAGAACTCGTCGATCGCCCACTGCGTGTCGAACTGAAGCGAGTAAATCAGGGCGTCGCCGTCGGCCATGGGTTCGTTGGACGTGGCGAAGAGCAGGGTCAGGTCGTTGAGGCCCGAAATCGACTCGGCCCAGTAGGAGAACAGGTTCTTGATGACCTGCAATGCCGGCAGATTGACGACGATGGTCGGCGAACTGACGGCAGTCGAGTTGGTGGTGCCGCCGTGCAAGCCGTCGCCGCGGGTATCGCGCTTGCCACCGGGCGTGTTGCCGGCCTGGCGATCGATGGGTGCTCCGGTCTGCGCGGCCCAATCGAACGGGACGGTCCTGTCCTGGAAAATAATCAGGGCCATTTCGCCATAAGGCTCGCCATTGCGAAGCGGGTCGCCGGAAATACCCGCTGGCACAGTCAGCAGGCCAACGCGGGTCTGGTCAGCGCCGTCAGATTCGCTCATCTTGTAATAGAAGTCGAACGTCGAAGGCGGCAGCTGGCGCTCCACCTGGCCGTTTCCAAACGGTGCAAACGGCGCGATGTAGGAGTTGAGCTCGCCGACCCAGTCTTCAGCGCGGTCAGCGCCGGTGTTGAGGATCATCACATCGCGACCGCCGCCACCGTAGGCGAAGTCGGAGTTGTCGTAGACCTGGGCGGGCGCGCCGGGGTCGCCGGGGATAAGCTTGCCGAAGTCGGGCTGATCGTTCTGCCCGCCGTCGGTCTCAAGATCGTCGTCCATGTTGATCAGGTCTGCACCCAATCCGCCGTACATATGGTCGCGGCCGCTGCCGCCGACGACCCAGTCATTGCCCCAGTCGCCGAAGATGTAGTCCTTGCCATCGCCGCGGTTCGGATCGAAGTGCGATCCGATCTCGGTCTTGAGGGCCGCATCATTCTCGAAGTTGAGGAAGTGATTGACCAGCTTGGGCAGGGCGTTGACAAAATCGTAGAAGCCGACATGGATCACGCCATTGCCGTCGCGCGGGATGATGCGGATTTCACTGGCCCGGTCTTCGGGCAGATCGCCGACTTCAACGCGTGGCGAGAGCTCCGGAGCATTGTAGAACTGCGGCAGAGCTTCAGCGCCGCTGATGCCGTCGTTGCCTTCGCCGCCGTGCATCACATCGTCGCCCAGGCCGCCGTACATCACGTCATCGGTGCCCTGATCGAAGGGCTCCAGATCGACCGCGTGCTTGAGGCGGCCATTGGGATTGAGCAGGTACTGGAGGAAATCTCCCGGTTCGGAGATGTACTGCTGCGTCGTGGCGGTGATGCCATAGAGCGGCTCGGCGACGCTGTTGCGGCTGGTCTTGACCAGGCCGTTGTCGCCCAGCATGGCGTCATCATCGGTGCCGCCGGACATCCAGTCCTTGTCGCGCTCGCCGAACATCTCATCGTTCTCACCGTCGCCGAAGAGGATATCGGGTCCGGTCATGCCGTGGATGAAGTCATCGCCGCTCTCGCCATGGATGATGTCGCGAGCGCCGATGCTGGTCGTGTTGGCCTCGATCGGGCTGTAGTCGAGGAACTGGTAGGCCCGCACCACGATCCGCACATTGCCGCGGTTCTCGAAGGCCGAGGTCTTGTCGTAGTTGAACTGGATGAAGGAAGTATTGCCGCCGACATCGGTGACGATGCGGAAGATGTTGGCGTTGTCGCCCATGATGAAGTCGGAATCGACCGCGTGACGATTCGCCAGGCCGCCGGCGAAGGTGATCTGGTCGTTGGCGACGTCGCCGGTGAAGGCGTGGCGCTTGACGCGATCGGGATTGGCCGCGCCGCCGAAGATGATGTCGCCGGCATCCGGCCGCTGTGCTCCGGTCGTGAGGCCGAAGAACTGGCTGGAGCCGCCGATGATGTCATCCTGCCCGAGGTTGCCCACGAGCATGTCGGTGCCGCCATTGCCTTCCATGTAGTCGTTGCCGTCGGTGACGGTGCCGTCGGCGTGGACGCCTTCGAACATTTGCAGGTCGTAGGTGTCCTGCTCGATCTGGCCGTCACCCTGCATCAACTCGCTGCCGAGCTGGCCAAACATGGCGTCATCGTCGGCATTACCGACCATCAGGTCGTTGCCCCAGCGCGAGCCGACGACGCTAGTGATATCCGCCGCCTGGATGGCCGCGGTGTGATCCAGCAGGAACACCGAGCGAGTCGTCGCCGTCAGCGGATCATTGTGGCCGGCGACGGAGATGTTGGGCGTGCCGTCGGGGTTATAGAGCAACGCGCCATTGAGCGTGCGGATGCGGAGGCGCAGGTCGTTGGCCTGTAGGGCCGCGCCATTGCGCCAGATCTGGGCGTTATCGCCGGCCATGGCATCATCGCCGGTTCCGCCGTCCATCAAATCGTTGACGGTGTCGCCGGTCGGCTTCTTGAGCTCATCGATGGCCTTTTCAGCGCCGGTGACGGTGGAGACGTTGTGGCCGCCGATCATGTCATCATCGCCGGAGTTGCCAAACATCTTGTCATCGCCCTGGCCGCCGATCTGCAAGTCCTGGTTTTCGTTGCCAAAGATCAGGTCGGCCGCGCCGCCGCTGGTGAAGCCGATGTCGATGGAGAAGAAGTTGCGGCTTGGGAAGTTGGGCAGGAAAGAATGCTGCGGATAGAGCCGGCCATGATCGCCAAACTCCAGATCATTGCCCGGTCGAGCCGACGCCGCGCCAAACTGCACCGCCGGCAGTGCGCCCTTGGTATTGTCGCCGACCAGCAGGTCGGAGTTGGTGCCGCCAAACATATTGTCGCTGCCGGCATTGCCGAACATCAGGTCCTTATCGCCATCGTTGGGAGCGATGGTGGTGATCAAATCCAGCGTGCCGATGTTGTTGTCAAACACGAAGCCGGTTTCGAGTGTGGCTGACAGGGCTGCATCGCCGTGATAGAGCCAGTTGAGCAGGGCATTGTCGCCCAGCATGATGTCGTTGCCGTCAAGGGTCGCATTGATGTCGGCCGCATTGCCGGCGTCGCCGTGCATCTCATCCGACAGGGCCCCGCCGACCATGATGTCGGAGCCGGCGTTGCCTTCCATGTAATCGTTGCCGCCGATGTTGGTGGCGGTGGACTCGAGCTTCCAGACGACGTTGTTCAGCAGGCTGACGCGGCCGCCGTCGCCGTAGAGCATGTCAGCCCCATCCTGAGCGGCCACGGGTGCATCCGCATCGCCATAGACAAAGTCGCCGGCAGCTCCGCCAAACGCGATGTCAGCGCCGGCGTTGCCTTCGATCACATCGCTGCCGCCCAGCGTGGGCTGGAGGGTTTCGATGTTGTCCATGGTGAGCGGATCGCCATCGCGGCCGGCGCCGGTCAGGTTGAACTGCAACTGCCCTTCGTCGCCGAGGATGATGTCGTTGCCGTCGTTGCCGTGGAGGTTGTC
>JBGPEF010000311.1:0-6783 GCA_041482675.1 Tepidisphaeraceae bacterium
CTTTTTCAAACAATGGGGAGGAGTAAATAAAAAACGAGCAGGGCGAGAGCTCGACGGACGAACGTGGGATGAAATGCCCGTTTGTATTTCGGGGGAGTTCGCACATGCCGCACAAAGCTGACAGATCGTTCTTCGACCACAAGAAGCCGTGGTCAAAGCGGAAAGACCAGATTCTCAGCTACTATCTGACTCCCTATCTGCCAAAAGTCGCGAGACTTGCCCGCCCCATTGCCTTGGTCGATGGATTTGCGGGACCGGGCGCCTATGGAGATGGCTCATTGGGCTCACCACTGCTCCTATGCAGACGCGTGCAGGATGCACGAGGGCTGAACGTGCCGGTTTCAATCATTTGTATTGAGGAGGACGACGAACTCCATGCCCGATTAGTTACGCATTTGAAAGACTTTCCTTTTGCTTCAGCGCGCCACGGAACCTTTCTTGAGCATCTGCCGGAGGTAGAGACGCTTGCGAAAACGCATACGGTGTTCCTCTACGTTGACCCCTATGCCATCGAAGGATTGCGGTTCGTGGCAATGGATCGGGTCTTTCAACACCTGCGGCACGGAGCAAGCATTGAGGTACTGCTTAACTTTGGCGCGGCCAGTTTTGTGAGACGCGGTCTGGCCGCGCGTGCGATGCCTCCTCCGCCCGCCGATCAGGACGAGGGCGAAGATATGACAAGTGATCCTCCATCAGTGGTGCGATTGAACGAGGCGATCGGAGGCGACTGGTGGCAACAAATAATCGATTCCGGGAACGAGTTTCCCGAACAGGTCAAACAAGTTGCCGAGGGATTAGGGATCAGACTTTCGCAGCGCTTCAAAGAAGTGTGTGAGCATGCGGTCAAAGCAAAGTGGACTGACAAAGTAGCGAAATATTCCTTGATCTTCGCGTCTCGGTCAGATCATGCGTTAATATTAATGAATGAGGCCACGATCAAGAGCCGAAACCAACTCGCCGACTCCGCAAAACCCGACACGCCAACGCTTTTTGAAACCCGTCCGATGGATTTGGTTCCCGATGCGGCAGAGCTACCTGCGATGGTTCTCGCCGCGGCGACCAAACCCATGATGAGGCAAAAACTCATCGCCGCGGTTGTCAGGAACAACTTTTGTCGTTACTCCGAATCGCAGATTAAAGGGGTAATTCGTGATCATCTGCAAACAGGGAATTTGACGAAGGACCCCGAAGCGCCCTTAAACGACAAGACCGTGATCCGGCGGGCTAGGTCATGACACAAACTATCAACCTTCTCGACCCCATTGCCCTCACCGAAGACCTCCCCCAGCACGCCCTCCGCCGCGGCCAGGTCGGCACCGTCGTCGAAGTCATGCCCGACGCCTTCGAAGTCGAATTCGCCGACACCGACGGCCAGGCCTACGCCATGCTCGCCCTCCGCCCCGACCAGTTGATGCGCCTGCACCACGAGCCCGCCCGCGCTGCCGGCTGACAGGTCCGCGCTTGGCGTTACGCACTCGGCGATTATAAAAAATGTTTTTTGCGCCTTTCTCCGCAAATCCCCCAATCCCGTTGCGCCCCCCAACCAAAATCACAAAATTTTGGCGCAACAACCCCCTATATATAGAGGAGGTGTTTTTAATGATCGAAGTGTTCGTCCATCCCGCGCTCCCCGCCCTCACTGGGCCATCGGCCCAGCGCTCTCCCTCCATCCTCACCTTCCCACGCCCTCCCTCCTCCCCAGTTCCATTCTCAACTACAAAACGAAGCCAATTCCGTCGCCCCCCTCACAAGCCGCTGTCGAAACTGCTCACTCGGAACCGCAAAGTCCCGATCCGGTACCGAAAAGTACCGATTAGGTACCGGAAAGTACCGGTTTTTTCGCCCTCAAAAACCACAACCTCAATTTCCTCAACACCTTATCAATTCCGCCCCTCCCGACACATTTTTTCTCCACCCCGGCTCTCCAAATCTTGCACTTTTTGCCGCTGCTCCGGCCCCCGAAACTTTCTCGCTGCAAAACGAACCCATTTCCCCGCCTCCAATCGCAATTCGCAACTCCCAACTCGCAAATTCCTCCCCAACTGGAATCCAAACCCCCTCGATGGTAGGAATTACCCCCTTAACCGGGAGACCGACTCCCTTACACATCCTCCCAACCCCTCGAAAGGAAGGTTCCACATGACCCGCGATTATGATGAACGTGATTTTGAGCTCGATGAGGCGCCGCCGGCCGGTGCGGAAGGACGCGGAAATGAGCGCGTCGATGAGCGCGATGAGGATCGCGGCGAGGACGATCGTGGCGGGCGGGGGCGGCCGCGGATTGACAGTTTTGAAAAGATGAAGGTGTGGCAGGAGGCCCATGCACTGACGATGAAGGTTTTCGCGGCGACACCGAAGTTGCCGGCGGAGCAGCAGGCGGGGTTGGCGCTTCAGATCGAGCAGGCCGCGGTGGCGGTGCCCAAGAGCATCGCGGAGGGGTTCAAGCGGCGCGGGCCGAGGAACAAGGCGCATTTCTACAACATTGCCCAGACTTCGCTGGAGGGGCTGAGGTACTACTTCATCCTGTGCCGGGATTTGGGGTTTGATATTCCGTTCGAGGATTTGTCATATCGGGGGGATCAGGTGGCAAGGATGCTGGATGGGCTGGTGAGGTCGATGCTGCGATGACCGGACCGGTGGGGGGATGATTGATTAAAGGATTGTCCGTGGACCGTCCGATAAAGACTCCATCGGACGTTGTATTTCAAGGATCAAAGCTCCAAGGAAGGAGACCGCCGTGAAGAAGTTTATTGCACTCGCCGTCGTAGCAGCACTGGCCGTTGTGGCGGGGTGCGCGAAGAAGACCACGACCCCGGCCGCCAACTCGAGCATTACCGAGGTTGCGCCGCCGCCGCCGATTCACAATGGGATTACGCCGGCACAGCCGATTTCGGCGATCGGGTATTCTGAATCGATTTCAGCGCCGGCCGATGATATTGCGCCGGCAGGGCCGTCGCGCTCGGGTGGGGCGGGCAAGACGTATACGGTGAGGAAGGGCGATACGCTGTGGGCGATCGCGCAGCGGACGTACGGGGATGGGAAGCAGTATCGGAAGATCCTGGCGGCCAATCCGAACATCAAGGGCGACAAGCTCAATGCGGGGCAGAAGATTGTGTTGCCGAGCTAAGGCGGAAACGGCGGCTGAAGCCGCCCCTACGCCTGCAACAGAAGAGTGAATCACAAGCAAGCGCCGGGGCCGCCATGGAGGCGGCCTCGGCGTATTTGTGTTGGGTCATGCAGGAAGCCGGCTCCGGCAAATGGGGGTGGGGGTACAAGCAGCACGGGCATCCGAGTACGGCTGCCCATGCCACCCATCGGAAGCAGACGGCGTAGTGCGGTGCGCTTTAACACACCACGGGTGATCGGTGTGCTGAAGCACACCCTACCTGGAGATGCAGTAAATGAACTTTTGACCCTTGAGATAGATTCGGCCGTCGGAGATGGCGGCGGAGGCGTGGTTGGGGTCGTCGAGGGGATTGGTGGAGAGGAGCTCGAAGGTGGGGCCGGATTTGAGGACGAAAGTGGTGCGTGAGGAGGCGAGGTAGATCAGGCCGTCGGCGGTGGCGATGGGGCTGGACCAGGGGGAAGCGCCTTCGAGGCGTTGGGTGTAGAGATCGCGGCCGGTGGCGAGGTCGATGCAGCGGAGGAGGCCGGGGGTTTGGATGCGATAGAGATGGCCACCGGAGATGACGGCGGAGGAGAGGGATTCGGGGATGGGTTTTTCGGTTCGCCACTTGAGATTGGTTTTGGTGACGTCGCCGGAGCCGGTGATATCGACAGCGATGCCGGCGGAGCCGCGGCCGGAGTCGATGTAGGCGAGGTTGGTTTTGCTGTCGAAGACGGGTGAGGCGGAGTCGCCGTCGGCTTTGCACCACCAGATGATTTTCCCGGTGTCGGGATCGACGCCCTGAAGAGCGTTGGAGGCGGCGATGAGGAGTTGGGGTTTGTTGTTGAGGGTGGCGAGGACGGGCGTGCTGTGGGCGAAGGCGACGTTGGGGCGGGGGATTTCGTATTTCACTGCGCCGGTCGCGCGGTCGAAGGCGATGATGCGGGATTTTTTCTGGTTTTGGTCGGCACAGATGATCAACAGGTCTTTGTAGAGGATGGGGCTGGTGCCGATGGCGACGTCGAAGGCGGTGTCTTTGAACTCGTAGCGCCAGAGGGGCTGGCCATCCATGTCGAGGGCGGCCAGGACGCAGGAGCCAAAGAAGATGAAGATGCGCTGGCCGTCGCAGGCGGGAGTGGGGGCGGAATAGCCGCCGCGGAGGTCGGTGAGGAGCCAGGGGCCGGGGGGGATGGTGGTGTCCCAGAGCGGTTTGCCGGTGAGGGCGTCGAAGCAGAGGACGTGGTGCTCGCGATTGGCGTTGATGGTGATGGTGGTGATCAGTTTGCCTTTGCAAACGATGGGGGAGGAGTAGGGGTTGTCGGATTTTGGGAGGGGGGATTTCCAGAGGATGTTCTGGCCGGTTTTGATGGACCAGGTGGTGGGGAGGGATTTTTCGGTGCAGAGGCCCTGGCCGGTGGGGCCGCGGAATTGGGGCCAGTCGTCGGCGCGGGCACTGGCGGCGAGCTGCCAGTGGCACAGGAGGAGGATTGAAGTCAGCACAATCGGTTTGGACGGCATGATCGTTATAAACCGGAGGGGTATGGAATGTTGGGGGCTAAATCCGGGGTGGACGTGTGCCGAAAGAAAAGGTTGGGAAACGGAACGATTGTCGCGTCGCGGTTGGCCGCTGGTGATCGGTTCGTCAATGAGGCGGCCCATGGTACACGGTCCAAATTTACCCTCCAGCTCGCCGATTCTCAGCTTCCTGCTGATTGTCGTGATGGGCGCGATGCTGATCACCACCAGCAAGTGGTTCATGATTGATATACCGGAGGAGAAGAAGGAGCTTGATCCGGAATCGCAAAAGATGGTGGGGCGGTGGGAGCAGCCGATTCAGGATCGGATCATCGACATGGATCTGGAGGAGGATGGGGATTGCCGCTATGCATTTCGGGATTCGGAGCGGCTGAATATTCACGGGACCTGGAAGATGGAAGAGGGGCGGCTGGTTCTGCACATCGATCGGGTGAATGGGGGATCGACGTTTGCGGTGGGGGACAATGTCACGCTGGGGCCGGTGATGAGCGTGGATTCACGGACGCTGATCGTGGGGAATGAGGAGAGCAAGGCGATTTTTCGGCGCAGGCGATAGGGTTTGTTGAGTGGTCGGGGGCGGGGGTTTCTTCACATAGATTTTGCGGCGGGCGACATAAAGCTCGGACCAGTTCCAGTGGAAATGGACGGGGAAATATTCCTCGGATTGTTTCTGCCATGAGGGGCCGAGCTGATTGAGGACCAGGTCGGTGGGGGTGGGGGCGGGTTGATCGGGGAAGCGCTCCCAGACGATGATTCGATCGACGGCGGGAGCGCGGCGGAGGTCGGCGGTGATGGCGTAGGGGGAGGTTTGCTGGCGGACGGTGAGGACGCTGGAGATGTCGGTGTTGAGATAGCGGTTGGGGGGCCAGGCAGCGCCGCGCTCGATGGAGAGATAGTAGCGGCCGGGATTGTTGGAGATGTTGCCGCCGCCGGGATGGTTGGTGGAGCCGCCGGGGGCGACGTAGGTGCGCAGGGTGTCGTTGGAAGATTCGGCGGCCCAGAGGTCGTGCATGATGTGGTCGATGGGGGGCTCGCCGCCGTGGAACATTCGGCCCCAGGCCTGGGCGAGATTGACGCCGAGCAGGAGGGCGATGGCGAGGTAGCGCAGGGGGCGGGTGGGGAGGCGGAGGATGAGGGCGCAGATGATGATGGCGAAGGCGGGCCAGGCGAAGGCCATGTAGCGGGGCATCCAGACCTGGCCGGTGTCCATGTTTTTTTGCACGAGCTCGACGACGGTGACGACGCCCTGGAGCAGGAAGTAGGTGGCGAGGAGGAGGATGGCGAATTGGAAGAGCCGGCCGAGGCGCTGGGGGAGAGTGGGGGCGGAATAATACCAGAGGAAGGCGGGGAGGATGATGAGGGTGGGGATGAGATATTTGGGCCAGAGGAGCCACTCGGAGAGGATGGGCCAGATGCGGCGGCCGGCGTTGATCCAGAGGGCGGGCTGGGGTGTGTAGAAGGCGCCTTTGATGACGGCGGCGAGGATGAAGGAGGCGGTGATTGCGCTGAGGATGGCGGCGAGGGCGATGGGGATGTAGCGCCAGATCATGCAGAGGGCGCTGATGCAGAGGATGGCGAGGAGCAGGAGGGTCCAATGGCCGGAGAAGGATGCGCCGAGGGCGTTGATCCAGTCGCGCGGCTGGGCGAAGTCGGGGATGGTGAAGCAGTAGAAGGCGTAGGCGGGGATGGCCATCCAGGCGAGAAGATAGAAAGTGGAGAGGGACCAGGGTTGAGTGGGGGGATCGTCAGATTTTACGCCACGGAATTTGGCGGGCCAGGGGAGGAGGCCGAGGGCGGCGAGGAAGAAGGTGAGGACAAAGGCGGTGGAGAGGCCGGCGTAGGCTTTGGGGTTGACGTTGCGGCCCTGGAGCATTCCCGCGAAGCCTTCGCTGCTGCCGCGGCCTCGCGAGCCGTAGATGATCTGATCGGGATTTTCCGGATCATATTTGTCTCTTCCTTTAGGATAGTTCGGATGCAACGACGGATCTAGCGCTTTTGATTTATGCGGAAGGCAGTTTGTAATCCTTGAACTGCTCTCTGATCTTGTTTTTCAAAACCTTGCCCGTCGCGCCGTGCGGTAACGCTTCGACGAAAGCAACATCATCCGGCGTCCACCATTTCGCGATTTTGCCATCGAAGAA
>JBGPEF010000312.1:0-6765 GCA_041482675.1 Tepidisphaeraceae bacterium
CGGGGACATTGGGCCATAGAGAATCAGCTGCACTGGTCGTTGGACATGAGTTTCCGGGAGGATGAGCGTCGCATCCGCAAAGGGAACGGGGCCGAGAATTTCTCACGGCTCTGTCGTCTGGCCTTGAACCTGCTGAAGCGTAACAAAAGCACCAGGATCGGGGTGCATGGCAAACGCCTCAAGGCGGGGTGGGATGAGCATTACCTGCTGCGGCTACTCACGGCTTGAACATGCGATTGCCCTGGTTTCACCATAGCCCCGGCGGGCGATTCGTCAACCCTTCCTGGGCGAGATGGTACATTGGGGTAGGGGTCGAGGAGACTCGGCCATTAGTTGCGGAGAAGCGGAGAATATTTGATCCGGCCATTGGTGATTTTGTGCATGCTGGCCCTTTGCGGGGTCGCGGCGGGCGATGGATTTGTGCAGACGACCAATGGGAAGCGGATCGAGGGGCAGGTGGCGCTGGAACGGGGGAAGCTGGTGGTCAAACCCGCGGGCGGGGGTGAGGCGATTGTCGTTCCCATCTCGGAAGTGAAACGGGCCAGCTTTGGCCGGGCGGCCGGCAAAGCGGCTGCATTGCCGAAGGAAAAACCGGCCGAGGCACTGAAACCAAAAACGGCCGAGGGATTGCGGGCGGAATATTTTGCCGATCACAAGATGAGCGAGCTGAAGCTGGTGCGGGTGGACCGCGAGCTGAATCTGTGGTGGGGCAGCGCGCCCGATCCGGCGGTGCCAAAGGGTTTTGGGGTGCGCTGGACCGGCGTGATCGAGCCAAAGTTCACCGAGCGATACACGTTCGAGGCCGATTTGATCGGCGGGATGCGAATGTGGATCGATAACCGGCTGGTGGTGGATCAGTGGGATGCGCGGCCGGGAAATGTGAGCGGTTTTGCCGATTTGAAGGCGGGTCATGCGCATTCGCTGCGGATTGAATTTCATGATGCGCTGTGGGCGGGGCTGATGCGATTGTTTTGGTCGAGCGCGAACCAGCCGCGGCAGGTGGTGCCGGCGTCGCAGCTTCATCTGCCGACGGGGACAGTTGTGCCGGCGGCGGCGTTGCGGCAGCCGCGCGAGGGGATGGTTTTTCGAGTGCCGGAGTCGATCTGGATTGAAGGGGATTCGGATGATGCCGGCAACCGCCTCGATTTTTTCATCGATGATCAGTCGATCGCGACGGTTGCAAAGCGGCCGTGGAAAGTGGAGTGGGCCAAGCCGGCCACCGGTTATCACAAGGCGGTGGCGCAGGCGACCAATGCCAGCGGGATCAGCAGCCTGTCGGAGCCGAGGTTTATCGCCGTCGCGGGAGATGCGGAGGGTGGGCTGCCGCAGCCGTGGATGGAGATGCCGATTGCCAAACTGGGATCAGCGCCGATCCAATGGGAATCCCGGCGGCTGACGATGCAGGATACGTTTGGAAATCTGTGGAGCCAGGCGGATGGGTTCCGCTATGTATTTCAGGCGCTCGACGGTGATGGATCGATCTCAGCGCGGATGGAGCGCTTCGATTCCAGCAACGAAGAGGCGGCGGCGGGATTGCTGGTGCGGGAGAATCAGCCGTCGGCGCGGGCGCGCAGCGCATTTCTCGGCGCTGCCCGGGAGGGGCTGCAATTCCGGCGCTGCGACAATTACTGGCAGGACCCGGTGATCTGGGATGAGAAGGCAACACTGCCCTGCTGGCTCAAGCTGGCGCGCTACGGCCGGGATGTGCGGGCGTATGTTTCGGATGATGGAAAGGATTGGAAGCGGATCGCGGCGGCGGTTGTTGATCTGCCGAAGGAAGTGATGTTTGGTTTTGTGATCGGATCGCCGGGAAGGGAGCCGAGCAAGGCGGTCTTTGAAAAAATCTCGATAACCGGCGGGCCCCCACAGATGGCGCATCGGTTGAGAGGGGTGGTGTTGCGCGGCGGGTCGATCATCGGCGGATCGGTTCGGGCGATGGATGACAGCACCATCAAGCTGGCGACGACGAGCGGCGAGGTTTCAATTCCGCGCGGCGAGGCGGCGCTGATTGTTTTTCAGCCGGCCACGACGGAATTGGCCGAGGGCCTGGCCGGGGCACGCAAGGGCGTGTTGATGTCCAGCGGAGATTTTATTGATGGAGATGTCCAGAGCGTGCGGGATGGATTTTTAGGGATCAGCTCGGTCTTGTTTGGCACGAGAAAACAGAATTTGCAGGATGTGATTGTGGCGGCCTTGCGGGAGGTTGCGCCGCAGATGGGGGCGATGCAGATTGAGTTGAATGACGGCTCGATTCTCCAGGCCGGCGCGGCCAAAGTTGAAGGGGACCGGCTGGAGATCACGATCGGAACCGGGACCAATCTGAGCGTGGTGGGCGCAGAAATTGCCGAGATCAAAAAGGCGCAGTAAAACGGGGCGCGGCGGGTCGGTTGTTTTGGAATCATCCCCAAGGCCCGCAAATCACGCATGCGAGCGAATGGCACTGTCCAGCTCGGCCAGTTTTCCCTGCGCCCGATGGAGGGCGGCCGCCAGCTCAGCGCGCTCGGACTCGGTCATGTGATCGAGCATGGGCACGCGGTGCAGGCGGTTTCTCATGTGGGTCAGGGTCAGGCTGATGGAGTCCAGTTGTGTTTCCAATATGGTCGGCTCGGATCGAACAGTCGATGAAGATGCATGCATTGACATGGCAACTCCTTCGGGCGGATATGGTCGGCATTCATTATGCTATTCGACGCGGGAATGCCAATAGCAATTTCAAACTTTCTTTTCCACCACATTTTATCCCGCCTCGGCAACGCCCGCGCGATTATCGCTTCGCGAGGTTCGTCGATAATATGATCAGATATGGCGAAGCATACCATCGTGTTAATTCCCGGGGATGGAATCGGGCCTGAAGTCACGGGCGCAACCAAGCGCGTCCTCGAGGCGGCGGGGCTGGCCGTGGAGTGGGTGGAATTGCCAGCGGGCGCGACCGCACTCGATCAGGGTCACGAAAATGTGCTGCCGCAGCGGACGCTGGCGGCGATCAAAGCGCATAAAGTCGCCCTCAAGGGGCCGGTGACCACGCCGGTGGGCAAAGGTTTCAAATCCGTTAACGTGCAGTTGCGCCAGGCGCTGATGCTCTACGCCGCGGTGCGGCCGGTGCGATCGCTGGCGGGCGTGAAGACGCGTTATGAAAATGTGGACATGGTCATCATCCGCGAGAACACCGAGGGACTCTACAGCGGGATCGAAAATGAAGTGGTGCCTGGCGTGGTGACGAGCCTGAAGGTGGCCACCGAATTGGCGTGTACGCGAATTGCCCGCTATGCGTTTCGCTACGCGACCCGACGCGGGCGCAAGAAAATCACGGTGTTTCACAAGGCCAACATCATGAAGATGACCGATGGCCTGTTTTTGAACTGCGCGCGGAAGATTCACGACGATGAGTATCCGAATATCGAGTATGAGGAGCTGATCATCGATGCCGGGTGCATGAAGCTGATTCAGGACCCGACCAAGTTTGACATGCTGCTGATGGAGAATCTCTACGGCGATCTGGTTTCGGATTTGTGCGCCGGAATGGTCGGGGGGCTGGGGGTGGTGCCGGGGGCGAATATCGGCGATGACGCGGCCGTTTTTGAGGCGGTGCACGGCTCTGCGCCTGATATCGCCGGCAAGGGCGTGGCCAATCCGCTGGCGTGCATCATGTCGGCGGTGATGATGCTCCATCACATCCACGAGGAGCCGATTGCGCAGAAAATAAAGGCGGCGTACAACGTCGTGCTGGGTGAAGGGAAGGCGTTGACGCGGGATCTGGGCGGGACGGCCGGGACGGACGAGTTTACCAGTGCTCTGATCGCAAAATTGAAATAATGATGAGGTGCCCATGAGATGGATGGCCGTGCTGGCGATTGTTTTTGTACTGGGTTGCGACAAGCCCGCGCCTCAGGCGGGAGGAGCGAAGATTTTTCGCGTGGCGATGATTCTTCCCGGCTCGGACCAGGATCATGGCTGGAACCAGATGGCCCGCGAGGGGCTGGATCGGATTCGCGATGAGCTGAAGGCGCAGACGAAGATCGTCACCAACGTGAAAACCGGCGAGATGGCCAACCAACTGAGCTATTTCGGCGGCGAGGGGTTTGATGTGGTCATCTGCCACGGCCAGGAATTCGCCAGCGACGTGGGGAAGGCGGCGGGACGATTTCCCAAGACGCATTTCATTGTTGGCGGGTGCCCCACCGACATTCCGGGCGCGGTGGCGGTGGAATTTCAGGCGCGGGATGCCTCGAATCTGGCCGGTTCTCTGGCAGCGCAGGTGAGCCGGACCAAGACGGCGGCATTTGTCGGCGCGATGGAGATTCCGACGCTGGTGGCGTGTTATGAAGGCATGCGCGATGGGATTGCCGCGGCGAAGATCCAGCCGCCGGTGAAGCTGCTGCCGCCGCTCTGGACCGATAGCTGGGACTCTCCGACGCGCGCCAAGGAGAAGGCCGAGGCAGCGCTGGGCGCGGGGGCCGATGTGATTTTTCAGAACGTCGATTCGGCGGCGCAGGGCGTTTTTGAGGCGGTGAGGGCGGCCAGCAAACCATCGAAGCCCGCCTTCGCCATCGGCTGCAACAGCAATCAAAATCCGCTCGCGCCGGATGTGATCGTGGGGAGCGTGGTGATCGACGTGCAGCGAGCCTATCTCGATCTCACCAGGCGCGCTCAAAGCGGTGAGTTGAAACCTGGCGCGATCAAATTGGGCCTTGAAGGTGGTTACGTCGATCTGGTGCTGAATGAAGGGCATCCGGTGATCACCCCGCCGCTGAAGCAGAATCTCGCTGACCTTCGACGGGCCCTTCTGGTCTCCAATCGGCAGAAATGAAACCGCCGCTCCCGCTGCAATACGCCGCACCGCTCGACGAGAAGGATCGGCCGGACGCTGCGCGCTGGTGGCTGATTGCGCTGCTGCTGATCATCGGCATCGCGGCGTGGCTGACGGTGGGCCGAGCATTGTTCGATTGGCCCAATCAGGTGCCGGCGCTGATGAGCGGCGGAGCAATCCTGGTGGTCATGATCATTCCCGCGGTGCGGCGGGTGAGCATCGAGGGAATGCGATGGCTGGAGACAAAGCTCCAGGACCGCGTCGGACTGACCGCCAGCATCATCGCCATCCTCAGCGCCTGCTATTTTGCGTTCACCGCAATTCGCCAGGGCCGCTACCTTCACCCCCACTGGCACGATGAGCTGAGCTACGTCATCCAGATGCGCATGCTGGCGCAGGGAAAGCTGTGGATGCCCGTGCATCCGGCCGCGGAATTTTTTGAAACCTTCTACCTCATCACCGACCGTGTTTATGCATCGATTTATTTTCCCGGCACGGCACTTCTCTATGTAACGGAAATCTGGCTGCATCTTCCCCTGATCACGCTCCCCATTTGTGCCGCCGGAGCGGCCGTTGGATTGACCTACTGGATTCTCGCCAGGCTCATCGATCCCGTCGCAGCATGTGTCGGCGCGCTGCTGATGATCTCCGTGCAGATGCTGCGGATGGCGTCGATCATGGTGATGTCGAATGTGCCGGTGCTGCTCATGGGGCTGCTCGTCATCTTCTCGTTCATGCACTGGCAGCGAAGCCGGCGGATGGGATGGGCGCTGGCGATGGGATTTTTCGCCGGCTGGGCCGCCGTTTCCCGGCCGCTGGAAGCGACGTGCTTCGCCGTGCCGGTGGGCCTGGCGATTCTGCTTCGCCTGCGCGAGTGGGATTGGCAAAAGCGCCTGGCCACAGTCGCCGTCGTCCTCGCCGGCGCTGCTCCGTTCCTGACTCTCCAGGTGATCATGAATCACAACATCACCGGCAACTGGCGGATGCCGGCCTGGCAGTATTACAGCAACCGCGATTTTCCGCAGACCACAATGGGCTTTCGCAAATTCGATCCAACCATTCGCCCCGTCTCAAAACTGCCGCAAAAGCAGCGGATTTTCGACCTGTTCGTGAAAGAAGCCGTCAATTCGCATCAACCGCATCTGCTGCTCAGGCAATGGATGGATTTCCGCGGGCCGAAAGTCGTCGAAGCGACGATGCCGTATTCGATCCTGATCATTTTTCTCCCGCTGGGCATTCCGCTGTGCAAATCGCGCTGGCGATGGGTGGTGGCCGGCGTGCTGCCGATGTTTGTGCTGCTCTACGCGATCTCGGTGGTTTTCCAGGTTTATTACCCGATCGTGGTCATTCCATCAGTCCTGCTGCTGGTGCTGCTGGGCATTGATGCGCTCAGTTCCGCGATGCGACGTCACGCCGAATTGGCGCGGGCAACCCTTCTCCTCTGGGCCGCGCTGATGGCATTCAGCGCCCTGCCCGAGGCCGGCCGCGATGTGAAAGACCGCCTCTTCGAGCCGACGCTCATGCGGAAAATTGATGATTGGGAACAGAATTGGAAGGGAACTCGGGCGCTGGTGCTCTTCCGGCCTTCGCCACAGGGCAATATCGACGAGGAGCCGGTGTTCAACACGACCACGGCCTGGCCCGATGATGCGCGAATTATTCGCGCTCAAGACCTGGGGGCGGAGAATCACAAGCTGTTTGAGTACTACGCGAAAATTCAGCCCGACCGCGAGGTGTTTCTGTTTGATGAGGGGACCAGAACCTACCGCCGTTTGGGGACGGTGGCCGAGCTTGCGAAATAACTCCCAAACGCCGCCGCCGGATTTTCTTCAAGCTCTAGCAGGCTTATAGTAGCCGCATGATCAAGTCGGTCCTCAGCCGCAGTATCAAGGATTTGCAGGAGCTTTTGCCGCGCATTGCGGAGCTACACGGCGAATTGGAGCGCCTGGGCAAGGCGC
>JBGPEF010000313.1:0-6719 GCA_041482675.1 Tepidisphaeraceae bacterium
ACCTGCGATGGATCAGGCAACGTGTGCGCCTGATCCGCGGCAACCCACAACGCGTCATTGAACTCGAATGTGAGATCGCCGGTTCCGCATGCGACGTCGACAACAACATCTCTCGCTTTCAGTCCTGAGAGTTTGACGGCTTTTTTGCGCCAGCGCTGATCCATCCAGAGGGAGTGCAGGCGATTGTTGAGGTCGTAGCTGGGGGCGATGGCGGCGAACATTTTTTGGACGCGGGTGCGCTTGTCGGAGACCGCGTGGGGATTTTGCAGGAGGGAGTCGTTCCACACATTGGGGGTTGGATCGGTAGCAGGCATTGGTGGGGCATTATAGAGTTGGCGGCCGGATGGGGTGTTTTCAAAAGGCGTGAAGATGACGGCGATGGATATTTATACGGGCAGCGAGGATGTGACGATTGCAAGGCGCGAGGGGCGCAAGGTGCTGGTGCGAAGCGCGTTGATTATTCTGGCGGTGGCAATATTGGCGACGGCTCCGGGGTGGTTTCCGGGACTTGTTTATGCAGGTGCTGGCCCGCGCGCCGCGATGTCGCGGATTGCGGTGGAATATGCAGCGCAGCGGCTGAAGGCGGGGGAGATTCCGCTGTGGAATCCAAATGTGGGCCTGGGGGCGCCGGTCGTGGGCAACGGACGAACCGGGGTCTTCTATCCGACTATCTTGCTTCACATGACCATGCCGGCCAAAGCGGCGTGGGTGGCCAATGCAATCGTGTTGATGTCGGTCGCAGGATTTGGGGTCGTGGTGTTGATGGTAGCTTTCGCTCAGCGAACGGGTTTGCACGGCGAACCCTACGCTGGCGCGTTGCCTGCGGGCCTGATGTTCATGGCGATTGCGATGTGCATCCGGTTTTTGGATCTTTCGGCGATGAACGCGCTGGCGCTGCTGCCGTGGGCGTTGCTGGCGAGCGGAGCTTTGCTGAACCGCATGAGTGCAGCGCGGCTGGTGGGTCTGACGCTGCTGTTTGTGATGGTTTTTCTTGGGGGCGATGATGCGGCATCGCTGGGAGTGACTCTGACTTGCATCATCTACCCCGTGTGGAGCTTCATTCGTCGGCCGAGCCAGTGGACTGCCTTTGTTGGAGCGCTGCTTGCTTTGATCGCCGCGATCGCAGTGGCGGCGAGCGTGGCGGCCGTGCAATGGATGCCGGCGATGAATGGCAGCGAGGCGCGATCAATCTTATTTGTGCTCGCGCCGATCGTCGCACTGGGACTGGCGCTGAGTTATGGCTGGATCGTCCGCCGCAGTGCGGGAATCGCCAGAAAGTTGTTGGTTTGGGTCGGTCCTATTGGCCCATTGGTTATCGTGATCATGTTCAGCACGACCCCCGAGCCGCGGCAGGAGCATCTGGAGGCCGTGAGGTGGATTGCGCAGCAGAATCCAGGGGCGCATCTGAGAGTATTGGCCCAGGGGGTTCATGCGTGGCAGGTGCCGGGCAATGCATTGGCCACTGCGCCCGGTCAGCCGCAGCGGGTGAGACAGTGGTTGGAGGGGATGGAAAGGATAGAGAAAAATGAGCTGTCGCTTGAGAGAGTGGAGCATCCGGCGCTGCGGCTTTTGGGCGCGAAATATTTGATCGCCGATTACCCCCAGATGTATGGCTTTTATCGGGAGGCCAGTGCGACGGCGCCTGCAACAACGCAGCGAACGCCCGTGGGGATGGCGGCGGGGGCAGCAAAAATGGACTGGATGCCAGTTTGGCCGCCGACGAGTCCGCAGGACTGGGTTGTCGTGTTTGAGAATCTGGCGCAGCCGCTGCCGCGATTCTGGATTGCCCGAAATGCGCAGTGGTCGGATAAGGCGCAGGAAGTTTTCGATCGGCTGGCAAAGTTGCCTGAGCAACTGGATTTCGATCCGCACGAAGTTGTGCTGCTCGATCGCGAGGACGTGGGCGAATCGGAGTCCGGCATGCTCCGTCGTCTGCCTTTGCTGAGAGGAGCGGGGCGCCTGGAGTTGCTCGAGGATTCGCCGGAGCGAGTGAGGATTGCGACGCAGGGAGCCGGAGGTTGGCTGGTTGTGGCCGATGCTTATGCGCCGGGATGGAAGGCCAAGATGAGTTACACGGTGGTCTCGCGCGGGCCGCGGCGCGGGAGCTCGCGGGATAGAAGTTATGAGCGCGAATTGCCCATCGTTCCGGCGTATGGGGCGATGCGGGCGGTGGCGTTGGCGGGGGGGGCGGAGGTGGTGTTTGAGTATGAGCCGAAGGGGTGGAAGAACGGGCTTATGGTGGCGGCGATTGGGGGAATTGTGCTGTTGATCCTGGTGGGGGGGATGATGTTTCCATCGGGAAAGGACAGGGGCGCGATCGTGGCCAGAGATTTAGGTGAATAATTGCGGGGGCGACGGCCGATAATATTTCACGTTCGGGGCCTTCGCCGGGAGACTTGTTATGTCACCCATTGCCCGCCAGCAGATTCGAGAGGACCTGGACCTCATCGAGCGGTTTGGACACAGTTATCGGGAACGATTCGCTTCGGCGATCGAGGAGTTGAATGGTGCGCCGACAGCGCAGACGGGGGACCAGTGCCTGCGGCTGTGCGTGGAGAGCGTCAACATGCTGCTGATGTTGCAGGACCGGATGGCGTCAGCGCTGAGGGAATTGAGTGGTTCGCAGGCTTCAAGCGCCGAGCGCGCGATTGCCGCGTAATCCAGTTCCCATTGATTCATTGAATCATCGGATCATTGAGTCATTGGCGCACGCGGTTGGGGCGGCTTTGCAATGATTTAATGACTCAATGCTTCAATGACTCAATCCTCTCTCTCCCTACATTTTTGCCGCGCGGGGGCGTAGGATTCGGGCGTGGCAATTGCGTATGACATTGTGGTGATTGGCGGCGGGCACGCGGGCGCGGAGGCCGCGTGGGCGGCGGCGCGGCTGGGGGTTTCGACTGCGCTGGTTTCGCTCGATCCGTCGCGGATTGGGCAGATGTCGTGCAATCCGGCCATCGGGGGATTGGCCAAGGGGCAGATGGTGCGGGAGGTGGATGCGCTGGGGGGGCTCATGGGGATTGCGACGGACAATACGGGGATCCAGTTTCGGATGTTGAATCGGTCGAAGGGGCCGGCGGTGTGGGGGCCGCGGGCGCAGGCGGATAAGTATAAGTATGCGGTGGAGGTGCAGAGATTGTTGGGGACGTGTTCTGGTCTGGAGATTGTGAGGGGGGAAGTGGGGGAGATTTTGACGGAGGAGGGTTCAGGCTTCGGGGTTCAGGGTTCAGGAAAGAAAGTTGTCGGGGTGGTGTTGGCGGATGGGACGGAGATTCGGTGTCGGGCGGTGATTGTGACGACGGGGACGTTTTTGCGGGCGTTGATGCATACGGGGGAGACGAAGACGGAGGGGGGACGGGTTGGTGAGGCGGCGGCGATGGGGTTGTCGGGGTGTTTGGCGAAATTGGGATTGGAATTGGGGAGGTTGAAGACGGGGACGCCGCCGAGATTGCAGCGGGAGTCGATTGATTTCTCGAAGTTTGGCCAGCAGCCGGGGGATGAGGAGCCGGCGGCTTTTTCGTATTTGAATGAGTATCAGGGTTCAGGGTTCGGGGTTCAGGGTTCAGGAAAAACGGGATGGCGGCCGAAGCTGCGGCAGGTGAATTGCTGGTTGGGGGAGACGAATCAGGCGATTCATGAAGTGATCCGGGCGAATTTGCACCGTGCGCCGATGTACTCGGGGCAGATTCAATCCACCGGGCCTCGTTACTGTCCGAGTATTGAAGACAAGGTGGTGAAGTTTGCGGATAAGCAGTCTCACCACATTTTTCTGGAGCCGGAGGGGCTGGATACGGATGAGATTTATTGCAACGGGATCAGCACGTCGCTGCCGGGGGATGTGCAGGAGACAATCGTGCGGATGATTCCGGGGTTGGAGAAGGCTCGCATACTGCGGTATGGGTATGCGGTGGAATATGACATGGTCTGGCCGACGCAGATTCGCTCGACGCTGGAGACGAAGAGGATTTCAGGCCTGTTTTTGGCGGGACAGATCAATGGGACGAGCGGGTATGAGGAGGCGGCAGCGCAGGGATTGGTGGCGGGGGTGAACGCGGCAAAATATGTCGCCAATGGCGAGGCGGATTTTGTGCTGCGGCGGGACCAGGCGTATATCGGGGTGCTGATCGATGATCTGGTGACCAAGCCGCCAACCGAGCCGTATCGGATGTTCACCAGCCGGGCGGAGCATCGGCTGCATTTGCGGAATGACAATGCGGATATGCGGCTGACGAAGATTGGAAGAGACCTGGGATTGGTGGATGAGGAGCGGTGGGGAAAGTTTTCGCGGATGCGCGCCCAGTATGACGCGGCGATGGAGATGCTGCGGGGTGCGCGGGTGGAGGGAGTGAGCGGGGTGGAGTATTTGAAGCGTGCGGATGTGAGCTGGGAGAATTTGCGGGAAAGACTTCCGGCGGTGTCGAAGCAGATTGCGTTTCGGGTGGAGATTGCGGTGAAATATGAGGGGTATATTGCGCGGCAGGACCGGCAGATCGAGCGGTTTGCGCAGATGGAGAATAAATTGATCCCGGCGGGGATTGATTATGCGCGGGTGAGCGGGCTGCGGAATGAGGCGATTTCGAAGCTGTCGAAATTCACGCCGCGGAGTTTGGGGCAGGCGCTGCGAATTTCGGGGATTACGCCGGCGGATGTGACGGTGCTGGCGATACATCTGGAGAAGAGATAGGGCACAGGGTGGGGAGTTCACCGCGAAGGTCACGAAGGCACGAAGAGCGGCGGAAGGTTCCGAGGGGTAAGGGTGGGGGAGGTCATATGGATTTTGAATTGAGCTGGTGAGCGGGTCGGAATGAAAAGACCGGGAAAGCGGAGCCGAATTGGATTTGCACCGAGGCAGAAGAGGGTTAGGAATCGCACGCTTTTTGAATCGTCTCCCATTGTTTCTTCGCCACTTCCTGAAGTGGGCCGATTAGTTCTTCGGCGCGTGCTTCGATGTGCGCCGGTTTCTCGCCGGCTTCAAGTTCGTTCAGAAGATGATAAATGTCCTCGCAATGGAGCTTCGAATCTCCAGCATCCGCAGCTTCACCTGCGAGTGTTAAAGATTCATGCAACGACAGCTGGCCGAGTGAATGGCGCCACCAGAGGTAGCCTATTATGGCGTCGTCCGATGACTCGAATGGAATAGCCCACTCCTTTTTGGTCGCTTCGTATAATGCTTTTTTCAAGCCTTCCAAATCCTGAGCGAGGCTCACCTGAAGTAACCAAGGGGGCGCAATCGGCATCGAGAGAATGTGCTTATCCGCCCAGCTTTGCCAATCGTTCTTTTGCGCATAGCCAGCTCTTGCGGCGGTAAACCAATATTTTGCGAGATGTGGCTTCATCGATTTAGCATGCCTCCGAGCACATGGGCACGGCACCCGATCGCCCTTTTAGAAAATTACTTCGGGGACATTTCGCGGAGGGAAAGCGGTGGGGCGAGAACTTCGGACCAGACGATGAGCTTGCGGAGTTGGGAGGAGGTGAGGCGCGGGCCGGCGGTGTGGCGGGAGGCGTTGGTGGAGGATTGAACGCCGATGGCGCCGCCTTGTCCCTGGATGGGGCCCATGGAGATGATGGCGTCCTGGATGCCGCCCTGGCTCTGTTGAGAGGCGGGAGCGACGACCTGGACAGCCTGGGCGGGGATGGGCGGGGGGCGGCGCTGAGGTTTGGGTTTGCGCTGGATCTGCTTGGGCCCCTGGTAGGGCTTGGCTTTGAGGGGCGCGGCCGTGGGCCGACGGGGAGGGAGGGGGCGGTGGGGATATTGCTGGACCTGCGGGGCCTGCGAGTATTGCTGGACGAATGGGCGGGGGGATTGCTGGGCGAATGATTTGGTTTGCTGCATTCGCTGGCGATGCATGGCCTGCTGCTGAGGAGTTTGTTGGGGGAGATGAGGTGGTGGTGGAGCGGGAGTGTTGGGGTTCCAGGGTTTTGCCTGGCCGCCGGTGAGGTCGCGGAGGAGATGGCTCCAGTCCTGCCGGGGCTGGGGCGAGTTCCAGCGTTCGCGGTCGGCCTTCTTTTTTAATTGAGAGAGGATGCCGCCGATGATCCAGATGACGACAACGATGGCGCCGAAGATGATTTTGATGGGGACATCGGCGGGGTCGGCGGCGAGAAGTTGCGTGAATGCGGATTCCATTGATGAGCTTCTGTCGCCCCTCCGGGGCTTTCTCGTTGTCGCGCGTCAAACCCCGGGCTTGCGCCCGGGGCTATCGTCTGTCGCCCCTTCGGGGCTTTGTCCGGCACAGCCGGACCTACAGGGTCGCGAAGCACCTTCGATCAACTCTTGCCGTCGCCGGGTTTGCCGATGGCTTCGCGCATGCTGGTGTCGGCCTGGATGTTTTTGAGGCGATAGAAGTCCATGACGCCCAGGTGGCCGGAGCGGAAGGCTTCGGCGATAGCGCGGGGGATTTCGGCTTCGGCGAGGACGACGGCGGCGCGGTTTTCGGCCTGTTTTGCAATGTTTTCCTGTTCGTGGGCGATGGCCATGGCCCGGCGCTGCTCGGCTTCGGCCTGGAAACGGCGCTTGTCGGATTCGGCCTGGTCGGCCTGGAGCTTGGCGCCGATGTTTTCGCCCACATCGATGTCGGCGATGTCGATGGAGAGGATTTCGAAGGCGGTGTTGGCGGCGAGGCCCATGCTGAGAGCGGCCTGGGAGATCATGTTGGGGTTTTCGAGGACGTGCTTGTAATCGGCGGCGGAGCCGATGGCGTTGACGATGGCCTGAC
>JBGPEF010000314.1:0-6692 GCA_041482675.1 Tepidisphaeraceae bacterium
ATGGCAGTACAACTCAACGCAACTGAGCAACGGACAGGGGCTGGGAATCGACAACTTCAGCCTCACCGCAATCAATTCCCAACAGGAACTGCAATGGGATGCACCTCCCGGTGCAAGCTGGGACTCGTCAAGCAGCAACTGGAAAAATGCCGCCAGCGCGCATGTTATTTGGAATGACAATACTCCCGATAATGCGAAATTCATCGATGCGGGACCGGGCATGACCGATGTGGTCGAACTGACCTCAACGAGACGTGCGGGGCATATTACCTTCGACGCCGGTTCGAGAAACTACACGCTCCGCGGCGGGTCATTGCAATTGACTGGCGGCGGGGGCGTGGGAATTACCGCCTTCAGCGATGCCCAGATTCAAAGCGGCGTGCAAATCATCGTATCGCAGACATGGGACATCGCCTCCACCCTGAGCATTTCCGGACCCCTCAATCTCCCCGCAGGAGCGACGCTCAAGAAAAAGGGCGCGGGTTCACTAGTGCTGAGCGGGATCCAGAGCAATGGAAGCAACTCAAAGATTGACGTAACTGAAGGAACGCTGCGTCTGGCCGCCAACGTCGGGAATATCTCAGGATCGACTCTCAGTTTGACGATTCGTGGCAACCCGAACAACACCGATTCGCTGGTGATCCTAAATGCTGATGAAGATTTTGCCAACCTGAACATTTTCAGTGAGCCCGGCAAGCAGGGATTGGACCTCTCATCGCCATCATCGCCCGGAGCCTACCGGTCCGTACGAGTTCATTTTGGCGATCCAGCGAACCTCAAGGTGTTTCTTTCAGGCTTGATTCGTCGCGGGCGAGATAATTCGGGTGAAGGGATTTACGATTCAGGCCTCGCCGCGCACCTCGGCTCGACTATTGGCGTAGCGGCCATGCCGGGAGGATACGTGCAAGTTCGCCCCACCCGCATCGGCGATCTCAACCTCGACGGCCAAGTCACCATCTCCGATTTCATCGACCTCTCCTCCAATTTCGGCCGCACCAACGTCACCTGGCAGGAAGGCGACATGAACTTCGACGGCTCCGTCACCATCAGCGACTTCATCGACCTCGCCTCCAATTTTGGCGGGACATACAGCGGCCAGACGCTCCCCGTCTCCCCGGCCGATCAACAGGCTCTGGACGAATTCGCCGCCTCCCACGGCGTCCTCGTCCCCGAACCCGGCCGCCTGCTTGTCCTCTTGCCCGCTCTGGTGCTTCTCGGCCGCCGCCGGTTACAATCCCCGAAATAAATTCGGGCGTTCATCGACAATTCATTCTGTCACTACACCGTGGGAGCAGTTTGCCAATCGAAAATCGAAAATCGCAACTCGCAAATTCCGCCGGAGGTCCTATGCAAGCGCGTCTATCAGTCTTTCTTCTCGTCATCTTCTCCCCCCTCCTCGCCCTCGCCCAGCCGCTGAGCGACCGCGTGCCCGCCGAGGCCATCATCTACATCGGCTGGCAGGGCAGCGAATCCATGCCCGCCAGCTTCAATCAATCCCATGCCAAGGCCCTCCTCGACGATTCCAACATCCCCAAAGTCTTCAATGACATGATCCCCCAGCTCATCCGCCGCCTCGGCATGGAAAACCCCCAGGCCGGCGAGCACGTCAAGCTCATGGCCGGCATCGTCGCCACTTTCTGGCGTCATCCCACGGCCATCTACAGCACCGGCGTCGATTTCAACGCCCCCGCCCCCCACGCAGCCCTCATCTGCAACGCCGGCAACGAGGCCGACGCCCTCGCCGAGCAGCTCGGCAAGCTCGCCGCCATTATGCAGGCCGGGAATATCCCCTTCCCGGTCCGCCCCTTCAAAGATGGCACCATCGTCGGCCTCACCCTCGGCTATGCCGACGAGAAGCTGGCCGTCGCCGCCGACGCCTCCAAATCCCTCTCCGCCAGCCCCACCTTCAAAGCCGCCATCGCCCAGGCCCAGAAAGAACCCATCGCCATCCTCTACGCCGACACCGCCGCCATCCTCGACACCATCAACCAGGGCAACCAGCTTTTCGGCAACGAGCAGGACAAAATCATCTGGCCCAAAGTCCGCGATGCCCTCGGCCTCCCCGGCCTCAAGCGCCTCATCTGCACCGGCGCATTCGACGGCCCCGACTGGGCCACCCAATGCTTCATCGAGGCCCCCGCCCCCCGCATTGGCATCGTCAAGCTGCTCGAGGGCAAGCCCGCCACCGACGATCTCCTCCGCGCCATCCCCGCCACCGCCAGCTTCGCCGCCGCCGGCAGCTTTGATCTGGCCAAATTCATGGCCGAAGTCCGCTCCGTCGCTGGCAACATCGATCCCCAGGCCCAGGCCATGTTTGACAAAGGCATCGGCGCGGCCGGCCTCTTCGTGCAGATGAATCTGCAAAAGGATTTCTTCGAAGCCCTCGGCAGCGAATGGGCCATCTACATGAACCCCGCCGCCACCGGCAACGGCCCCTTTGGCCTCACCGTCGTCAACCGCCTCGCCAAGCCGCTCGAAGCCGATCGCGCCCTCGGCAAGATCGAGCTCGTCGCCGACAACATGATCAACGCCCAGCTCCAGCAGCAGAAGATGACTATTGGCTTCAACACCACCAAGGTCGGCGCCACCACCATCCACTATGTCGCCGTCCCCTTTGTCTCGCCCTCCTGGGCCATCGCGGATGGCAATCTGTACCTGGGCCTCTATCCGCAAATGGTCGCCGAGGCCGCCAGCCACGTCTCCTCCAAAGGCAAATCCCTCCTCGACAATCCATCCTTCACCGCCCTTCGCAAAAAGCTCGGCGCTGACAAGGCCACCGGCTTCGCCTACAGCGATCTCCCCCAGACCATCAACAACAGCTATCAGCTCCTCCTGATGATCTCCCAATCCGCCGTCGGCATGGGCGAATTGGCCGGCGTCAAAGGCCCCGCCATGGTCCTCCCCCCGCTTAGCAAATTCCGCCAGCATCTGGCCCCCGCCGCCCAGTTCTGCTGGACCGACGACGCCGGCTGGCACGCCAGAAGCTCCAGCCCGTTCCCCTGTGCTGAGCTCCTCGGCTCACAATCCGGAATGGTCATGTCTCTCCCCATGGGCGCGGCCGTGATCATGCCCGCGATCGTGAATCAACGGGCCCGCGCCGCCGCCCGGCCCCAGGCCATGAACAATCTCAAGCAGATCGGCATCGGCATCATGATGTACGCCAACGCCCACAACGGCCAATATCCCGCCGATTTCGGCCCGCTCCTCACCGAAGCCCGACTGCCTCTGGATATTTTCATCTCCCCCCACGCCGGCACCCAGATCCCCGCCGAAATCCGCGCTGGCAAGCCCGACGAACAGGCCGCCTGGATCAATTCCCGCTCCGACTACGTCTACCTCGCCGCCGATCTCAAACCCAACGCCGGCCCCGGCCTCATCCTCGCCTACGAACGCCCCGACGGCCGCCCGGGAATGAACGTCCTCTTCACCGACGGCCACGTCGAATGGATCGACGTCGACTCCGCCAGACTCATGATCGAAAAACAGCAAAAACTCGCGGCGAAATGATTCAGTCCCAGACGTCGGTGAGTTTCACCTCAAGACCAGGAAACAACCGGGGGCGCACAGAGGTCGCAGCGCTCCCCGATTGGTCGACGCGGTACACTGCCCCATCCAGCACCAGACACTCCAGCGTCCTTTGATAGACGTCTAGTATCCAATAATTCGGAATCCACCCTTCGGCATACCACTGGCGCTTCGTTCGTCGATCGTGAAGTTCATGGCCCTTGCTGATCGATTCGATGATGAGCGTTGGGGGGACACGTAATCGCCCAAGTTCCTCATCTATCCCCAATGCCGCGTTCGCCTCGCAATGTCTCCGCTCGTCCTCTGGCGTGAGGAAAACAGCATCAGCTCGGACGATACGGCTTTCCTGGAGAATCACATCGACATCCGGAGCAAATGAGCCCGCTTGGCCGGAGTCTTCGAGATGACGTGAGATTATTTCGATGAGTTTTAGGAGCCGCTTATTGCCGAAATATACCGGCGGGGGCATTTTTGTCAGCACTCCTTCCACGATCTCGTATCGGCCCTCATCCCATTCATGCGCAAAGCGAGGATCGGCGAAATTGGCGGCACTCCAGCCGGTGGTGCCAGGTTCGAACGGACGAGATGAAGTGATCACATCTGCCATCGCGATTCATTCTACCATTCTTTTGGGCTAGCACGACTTCATCGGCGCCCGCTCCCGCCGCTCTTTCCCCACACTAATCGTCACCTCCACCCCTGATGTCTGCGCCATCACCGCCCCCTGCACCCTCACCACCGCCGATTTAAACCCCGGCGTCTTCGACCGCGGATCCACCCTCGTCGAAACCAGCGCATTCGCCTCCGGATAATACATCAAAGCATTCCCCGCTCGAATCTCAAACGGCCTCACCCGAATCCCCCCCATCGATCCCACCTCATTGCTCACCGTCACCCGCTGATCCTCCTTCAACCCCATCCTCTCCATATCTTCCCGATTCATCAGAATCACATCCCGCCCATCCTGCCCGCGATAAATATCCTCCTCCTCATACACCACCGTATTAAACTGCCCCTCCGACCTCACCGTCATCACCCGCACCTGGTCCTTTTCCAACTCCGCCAATTTCGGAATCGAATGCGCCTTAAAAATCGCCTTCCCCGACGCCGTCTTGAACGCCGGCCGATGCAGAATCCGCTCCGCCAGATGAAACTCCTCCTTCGTCGTATCAATCGCCCCGATCTTCTCCCACCCCGGAATGATCTGCGCAATCAACTGCCGCAGATGGCTATGGTCCGCCGCCAATCGCCAATCCACCGGCCCACCCGCCCCGCACGTTCGCAGCGCAATATCCGACAGAATCGAAATCTCGCTCCGCGGCCCCGCATGCCGCGATGCCCCGCCATCGCTCAGCCGCACGAAATTAAACATCGACTCCTGCGTCGTCGGCTGCGGCTCCTCATCCCGCGCCAGCACCGGCAAAATCAGCGTCGCCCTCCCTCTACCCCGCGCATGCCCAATGTTGAGCGTCGTGCTCACATAAACCAGCAGATCCAGCTTTGAAAGCGCCCGCCCCGCAAACGTCGAATCCGGATTCGCCCCATACAAATTGCCCCCCAGAGCCAGCCCAAATTTCATCTCCCCCCGATCGCTCGCGTGCATCGCCGCCATCGTGTCATAACCCTCAAACCCCGGCATCTTCACCCCCAGCGTGTTCAATCGTTCCATCACCGCCTTCTTCAACGCCGGCGTCACTCCAATCGACCCCAACCCCTGCACATTGCTATGCCCGCGAATCGGCAGCAACCCCGCGTGCGGCTTCCCCACCATTCCCCGCAGCAGCGCGACATTCACAATCCACTGCACGTTCTCCACGCCATGCTCATGATGCGTAATCCCCATCGTCCACCCAAACACCGCGTTCTTGGCCTGCGCATAAATCTCCGCCGCCTGTTCAATCTGCGCCCGGCTCACCCCGCTGCCTTTTTCAATCTCTTCCCACGACAGCGCTGCCAGATGCCCCCGAAGCTGCTCAAAATCCTCCGTATGCTCCGCGACATAATCGCGATCCACCTGATCGCGTTCCAGCAGACATTTCGCAATCCCCGACAACAGCGCAATATCCCCCCCAATTACCGGCTGCAAATACAGCGACGCCATCTCCGTCCCAAACAGCATGCTCCGCACATCCGATGGCACTTTGAAATTGACCAGACCCGGCTCCCGCACCGGATTGATCACAATCACCTTCCCCCCACGCCTCCGCAATCGCATCAGCGACGACATCAACCTCGGATGATTCGAAGCCGGATTCCCCCCGATCAAAAAGAACAGGTCGCAATGCTCCAGGTCTTCCAGCTCGATCGTCGCCGTCCCCTGCCCGATCGATTCGCCCAATCCCACCCCACTGGCCTGATGGCAGTAAAACGAGCAGTTGTTGACGTGATTCGTCCCGTACACCCTGGCAAAAAGTTGGAGCAAAAACCCCGCCTCGTTGGATGACCTCCCGCTGGAATAAAAAAACGCCTCTTTCGGCGAAATCCCCTTCAATTTCCCCGCGATCATCCCCAGCGCCTCATCCCACAAAATCGGCCGATAGTGCGTATCCCCCTCCCCCGCATAGAGCGGCCAGGTCAGCCGCCCCATCATCTCCATCTCTCTGGGCGAAAACGCCGCCATCTGCGCCAGCGAATACTTCTCAAAAAACCGCTCCTCGATCTTCCCCTGCATATCCGCCGCCATCGCCTGCAGGGATTTTTTACAGAATTCCGGAAAATGCCCCTTCTCGTTCCGCATCCCACCCTGCTGCCCCCCCATCCCCAGCGCGCACGTTTTGCACGTGTTCTTCGTCCGCATCGCCCGCCATAGATTGAGAATCCCCACCCTCCGCGCCGTGCGCAGCGTATACGCGATCGCCTGCCACCCGCCGCCACTGCCGGGAATCTTCATACGGACTACCTCTTGGGGCACCCCCCGGCCGCCGCTTGGGAATTTTAGCATGTTTCACTCCCCCTAGCGGTGAGAATGCTTGCTATTGTCTCCAAAAGGTTTACATTGATGTGATCAAATTCTAATTCAGGAGCGCCAAGAAAACTAACGGCGGCCCGAAGATCCGGGAGACCCCGTTTGAAGGGTAACCTGACGCGGCGCGACACTTTTATGTGTCTGCCGCGTCAGTTTTTTTGCCGCACCGGGCTTGGGTGCCAACTCGTGCACATCCGGATGG
>JBGPEF010000315.1:0-6662 GCA_041482675.1 Tepidisphaeraceae bacterium
CACCTGGGAGATGCCCGGGCAACGGACTCCAGCGCGCAAGGACAGTTCAACGTCGGTCAACTGGTCCGCGAGCGCTGGGGAGAAGACCAGGCGTTTCTTCTCGGTTTCACCACCCACACCGGCGGCGTCACCGCCGCCTCCAACTGGGACGGCCCCGCGGAGCGTAAGCGCGTGCGCCCGTCGCTGCCGGACAGCTACGAGCGCGTTTTCCATGAGGCCGGCCTGGAAAAGTTTCTGCTGCTTCTCAACCAGCAGAGCCCGGCGCGCCGGCTTCTTCAGGAGCCGCGCCTTGAACGCGCCATCGGCGTGATTTACCGACCTGAGACCGAACGCCTCAGCCACTACTTTGAGGCCCGGCTGCCGGAGCAGTTCGACGCCGTCATCCATTTCGATGTGACTTCGGCGGTGCAGCCGCTGGAAGAATTCCCGGCTCTTCAATCCGCCGAGGTGCCCGAAACGTATCCGACGGGCGTGTGATGGCATGATGCGGGTGATGCATGATGAAAATTGAGGCGAAAAATGATTGATCAAGAAATTCCACCCTCCGATTGGCAGGCCGTCTTCGAACAGTTCAGCCGCGGCCATCACGGGCAGAACGTGGAGGTCCGAACAACTGGCGCCGGTGTTGGAGAGCGACGGAACATGAGCAATCTGCCGCTCCTTGGGATCACCCTCGAACAGCGGGCCGGCCAGGAGCCGTGCGTCGATATCGCTGCCGCGGATCCGAGAGGCCCTCATGTGAGCCATAGCGTTTTCAAACCCGTTTACCTACAGGCCCGCGAGTGGAACGACGGGTTCTCGGCCGAGCTGAAGATCGATTCGGAGGATGGTCGAACCACTTGGGTGCGGGTTGGGCCGGCAGAACAGCTCCTGCGTCCAGGCATGATCACCGACGGACTTTACGAAAGGGACTGACGATGGCTACTTCAATTCATCCGGTGACGACCACTCCCGTACAGGTGCCGGCGGACTCGGTTGTTTTGCAGGGCGATCTCGCTGTGCCTGACGATGCCGGCGGAGTCGTGCTGTTCGCCCACGGCAGCGGCAGCAGCCGCTTCAGCCGCCGCAATCGCTTCGTCGCCGGCGAGCTGAATCGTGCCGGCTTGGCGACGCTGCTCATCGATCTGCTCACCGCCGAGGAAGAACGGGTCGATCAATACACGGCCGAACTGCGCTTCGACATCGACATGCTGGCCAACCGCCTCGTGAATGCGATTGACTGGCTGGCCGCACAGCAGCAAACGCGCACGCTGCCCGTGGGCCTCTTCGGCGCCAGCACCGGTGGCGGAGCGGCGCTGGTCGCGGCTGCGGATCGGCCGCAGCGCACATCGGCGGTGGTTTCCCGTGGCGGCCGACCCGATCTGGCCGGCGATTCGCTGCCCCACGTGCAAGCGCCAACGCTGCTGATCGTCGGCGGCGACGACACACCGGTGATCGCCATGAATCGCCAGGCCATGGCGCAGATGCGCTGCGAAGTTCAGCTTGAGATCATTCCCGGCGCTACCCACCTCTTCGAGGAGCCCGGAGCGCTGGAAGAGGTCGCCAGGTTGGCGAAGGACTGGTTTCAAAATCGTTTGATAACCCCGATACCACCCCCCGCCCCGAGATAGACGCGTTCAGACCAACCGGGTGGATCACACTTCTGCGGCGCGATTCTAATTGGGCTTGCCGCCGAGCATATCCAGCAGCGTGTTCACATCGAACGGCTTGGAGACGAACTGCACCGCCTGCCCCTCCAGCACCCCCGCGTCGTACTCGCCGCTGATGGCGATGATCCGGCCGGGCCGGCGGCTGTCGGAGAGCTTGGCGCACCTGAAGCTGCCGAGCCTTCACCAGAAGATGATCCGCACGACCAACCTGTGTGAGAGGAGCTTCGTGGAGGAGCGTCGGCGAAGATGGTGTCCGGCGGAGCCGGACCTGCGATGCATAAAACACCTCCCTCTATATATCCCCCCGTGTTGCGCGAACGGGCAGATTTTTCCCAGTGGGCGCAACGGGATTGGAGATTTTGTAAGGGAATGGGAGAAAGATTTATTTTGGAAAAGTCATATGGGCAACGGTGAGGCGCAACAAGGGGTGGGAGCGGGAGGCGGGCGCGGATCAAGAAATAGAGGGACTGATTACGGTATATTTTGAGTGAGGACGATGGAGCGAAAGACAAAGCCAGTCCGTGTTGGCCGGATTAAGCGGTACATCGAGACGCCACAGATGGTGGTGGTAGTTGAGGTGCCGGTGATTCATGCGACGGAGGATCCGGAAGAGCCATTGTTAGAGGCCAAGACGCTGAAGTTTTTGGATGAGGCGAAGAGGCGAGCGGAGGCGGGGGATCGAAAGTGGTTGAGGAAAGTGGGGAGGGTTTTTGAGCGGGGGGTGGCGTGATTTCCACAATCAGCGGCGGAAGAGGCTGCGTCTGCGCCGCGATAAATTTCCCAGAAGCGAAACCTAGCTGCGGCCCTGCTTCATTGCCTCTAAGGTGAGGGCGCTGGCGCGATGTGGGGATCGCTGGCCCGGCTTGCTCGCTCCGCTTCGGGAGAAAGTTGGCTCGCTGCGCTACGCAGACAAATAAGCCGCCGGCGCCGGGTCGGCACGGCCGCGCTCACAGGCGGGCCAGTCGCTCCGGATGTGTTTTGTTGACGGCTCTGCGGCGTACGCAGAACATAACGAACTGGGCTAAGGGGCTTTGTATGAAGAAAAGCGAGATGGAGACTCATCACGCGGAATACTACGCGCTGATGGCAGAGGCAGAGTCCGCCGAGCGCACGGGGATGTTCCGGGTCGGAGTCGAAAAGGCGCTGTCGGCGTTCCAGCACATCGATGGGATGATGCAGTACGAGCGCAAATATGAGGAGAGGGAATTCGGGAGTGTCGGGGCCATCGATATGGTGCTGCGTTACTCTCCCCTGCTCTTCTACTTTGAACAGCTCGACACGCTTGAGGCACTCCTGGGCGAATATCGAAGAATCGAGCGGGATACCGAGGCGGATCTGGCCGCGAAGGTGGCAGAGGCGCGGGCGAGGATGTGGGACAATCATCGGCTGTGGGAGCATCTGGAAGCAAACCCGCAGACGCGGCAGGACGAACTGCGAAGGGTACTGGGTGGCGATCAGGACTATTGGCGCTCAGTGGCAGAGGCGTGGGAGACGATGGGGTTGCTGCAACGGATTCCTGAAGGGGGCTCCTATCGGCTTGCACTCTCCACACGCATGGGAGAGGTGATCTGGGCCAAGTGTCCAGGGTGTGGAAAAGTCGCAGAAGCGCCCAAAGCGATGGTGCTTGAGGAGATCGAGTGTCCGGAATGTAACTCGCTGGGGTTGTTTGTGATCTTGTCACGGCAGGTTGCGGACGATGCACAGGAGTAGGCTATGGGTTACGTGATCACGCTTCTAGTGGGAATTGTAGCGGGTGGTTCGTGCATGTTGGTGATTCTGCTGGAGCGGCATAACAAGGTAAAAAAACTGCAGGCTGGATTTGCATCACAGACCAAGCGGATTCAAGAGGAGCTAGGGAGGTTGGCGACGGCGAATGCAGACTTGGAGCGCAATGACACGAAATTGGCGGCCCAGCGGAGCGAACTGGAATCGAGAATCATCTCTTACGGCGAGTTACAGAAGGAAAATTGCATCCTCAAGCGCGATTTGCAGAACATCGATGTCAATCTGCACAAGCTGCAACTCGATGGGGAACTGCAGCGCAAGAGACAGGACGAGCTGGATGAAAGGACAAAGGAGTTGGGGAGCCGGTACTTGAAAGAGAATGTGAAATGGATTGGCGCTTCACTGAACGCGAACAATTTTGCGGCGTGCAAGCAGCGATTGCAGGAAGTGATCGTGCGCTGCCGTGGGATCGGTTTTGAAGTTTCGGCCGCGGAGGAAGCGAAGCTCATCGCGGACCTGAAAGTCGAGTTTGAGAGGATCGTCAAGGTCGCAATCGAGCGGGAAGAGCAGGCGCGGATCAAAGCGCAGATACGTGAGGAGGCCAAAGTGGCGAAGGAGATCGAGCGGGAACTGAAACAAGTCGAGTGGGAGCGGACGGCGATTCAAGCCGCTTTGGACAGGGCTCTGGCCGAGGCCACGGACAAGCATAGTGAGGAGATCGAGCGACTGAAGGCGAGGTTGGCGGAAGCGGAGCAGAAAGAACGTGCTATTTCACGGGCGCAGATGACGAAAGCGGGATATGTATATGTTATTTCTAATCTTGGGTCCTTTGGGGAGGGTGTTTTCAAGGTCGGCATGACCCGCCGTCTGGAGCCGAAGGATCGAATCCGGGAGTTGGGAGATGCATCGGTCCCCTTCCCGTTCGATGTGCACATGATGGTGTCGTGCGATGATGCTCCAGCGCTGGAAAATGCACTGCATCGATCATTGCACAAGCTGCGCATCAACAAGACAAATCCACGCAAGGAGTTTTTCAAGACGGATCTGGAGACGATCGTGAGGATCGCCAAAGAGAACAAGTGCAAAGTCGAGTACATCGCGGATGTGGAGGCGTTGGAGTATCGGCAGAGCGTGGCGATGACAGAGGAGGATTCGGAATACATTGAGAGTGTTTATGATGCGGCCGAGGATGAATCGGAGGCGGTTGCGGATGAAGCCTGAGATAAGAGGGATTAACAGCCGTTAATTGGCGCGTGGGATGTGCGAAAGAACCCTCACCCCGACCCTCTCCCGGCGTACCGGGAGAGGGAGTAAGAGGGGGCGAGACGTACCAGCACCTGATGAGGATCGAAGCTCTCGCAATTACGGGCGGGGGAAATTATAAAGTGGGGGTCGTGGCGGATGAGAATTGGTGGTTTTAGGACAGTCGGTGGTGGGCGGTGCCCAGCCTACGAAGAAAAGACACGGGCAAGTGAGTACACCTGCCCATGCCACCCAATCCAGCATCTGGTCGAGGTTTTGTAGAGGGAGTCAACATGGCCAAGAAACTGAATGTCGGGATGATCGGGTATGGGTTCATGGGGAGGGCGCATTCGAATGCGTATCGGAAGGTTTGGAATTTTTTTGATTTGGAGTATCAGCCGGTGCTCAAGGCGGCTTGTGCAAGGGATGCGGAGAAGGTGAAGCAGTTTGCGGAGAAGTGGGGGTATGAATCGACGGAGACGGATTGGAGGAAGCTGCTGGAGCGGAAGGACATTGATGCGGTGGATATTTGCACGCCGAATAACACGCACAAGGAGATTTCGCTGGCGGCGGCGAAGGCGGGGAAGATGATTTTGTGCGAGAAGCCGCTGTCGATGAATGCGGCCGAGGGGGAGGAGATGGTTCGGGCGGTGGAGGCGGCCAAGGTGCCGAACATGGTTTGGTACAACTACCGGCGGGTGCCGGCGGTGACGTTTGCGAAGCAGTTGATCGATCAGGGGAGGCTGGGGAAGATTTTTCATTTCAGGGCGAAGTTTTTGCAGGATTGGACGATTTCGGCGGATTTGCCGCAGGGAGGGGCGGGGCTTTGGCGGCTGGATGTGCATGCGGCGGGGTCGGGGGTGACGGGGGATTTGCTGGCGCACTGCATCGATACGGCGATCTGGTTGAATGGGTCGATCAAGAATGTTTCGGCGACGACGGAGACTTTTGTCAAAGAGCGGAAGCACACGCTGAGCGGGAAGGTGGAGCCGGTGGGGATCGATGATGCGTGCATTTTCATGTGCCGGTTTGGCAATGGATCGATGGGGAATTTTGAATCGACGCGGTATGCGCGGGGGCACAAGGCGCAGTACATTTTTGAGATCAACGGGGAGAACGCATCCATTGCGTGGGATCTGCATGATCTGCACCGGCTTTCGTATTTCGATCATCGGGATGAGGGGCCGCTGCGGGGGTGGAGGTCGATTCATGTGACGGATGGGGATCATCCTTATATGAAGCACTGGTGGGTGCCGGGGCTGCAAATTGGGTATGAGCATTCGTTCGTACACCAGGTGGCGGATTTCATTGAGGGTTTGTCGAAGAATAAGCCGGCGAGTCCGACGTTTCGGGATGCGCTGGAGACGCAGAGGATTTGTGATGCGGTGTTGAAGTCGGCGAAGACGGGGGTGTGGGAGAATGTGTGAGGGTTTGTTGTTTGTGGTTTGTTGTTTGTAGTGCCGGATTGGTTGAGCGGAATTTTCAGGGAATCCAACATGAAATATGGAATGAATCTTTTGTTGTGGACGGGACATGTGACTTCGAAGCAGTTTGGGCTGTTGGAGAAGCTGAAGAAGGTGGGGTATGACGGGGTGGAGATTCCGGTGTTTGAGGGGGATGAGAAGCATTATGCTTCGATCAAGAAGGAGTTGGATAAGCAGGGGTTGAAATCGACGACCGTCACCGTCATGAACGAGGCGACGAATCCGATTTCGCCGGATGCGAAGATTCGGAAGGCGGCGGCGGAGAGGTTGAAGCGGGTGATCGATTTGAGCAATGCGCTGGGGGCGGAGATATTGGCGGGGCCGGTGCATTCAGCGCTGGGGATTTTTTCGGGGTCGGGGCCGACTTCTGAAGAGAAGAAAAGGTCGGCGGATGTGTTGAGGCAGGCGGGGGAATATATCGGGAACAAGGGGAAAATTAAGATCGCGATTGAGTATTTGATTAGGTTTGAGTGTTATTTATTGAACACGGCGAAGGATACGGCGGCGCTGGTGAAGGCGATCGATCATCCGGCGGTGGCGATGATGTATGACACGTTTCATG
>JBGPEF010000316.1:0-6644 GCA_041482675.1 Tepidisphaeraceae bacterium
GCGCGCCTTCGTGCCTTGGTGCCTTCGTGTTTAAGTATTCCGCTTCGTGTTTAAGTATTCCGCTGTGCCAGCAAACCCGGATCAGAACATCCTCATCTGATCCCGCTCGAAATCAAACTTGCTCTGCGGGTGATCGACGGGAATTTTGTAGTGCCCGCTCCAGCAGGCCGTGCAGTAGTGGCGGTTTTCCATCTTCAGGCACGAGAGCATCCCCTCCATCGACAAATAGGCCAGGCTGTCCACCTCCAGAAACGCCGCCACCTGATCCACTGTGCGATTGTGGGCGATCAACTCCTCGCTGGTCGGAAAATCAATGCCGTAAAAACACGGATGCCGGATCGGCGGACAGGAAACCCGCAGGTGAATTTCCTTGGCCCCCGCCCGGCGAATGGCCCGCATCTTCGATTGCGTTGTAGTGCCCCGCACCACCGAATCCTCCACAATCACAATCCGCCGGTCCTCCACCACATCGGGAATGATGTTGAGCTTCATCGCCACCGCCTGGTCGCGCTGAAGCTGATTGGGCAGGATGAACGTCCGCCCCACGAATCGGTTGGGAACGATCCCCTCCTCAAACGGAATCCCCGACTCCTTCGAAAATCCCAGCGCGGCCGACCGCCCCGAGTCCGGCATGGGCATCACATAATCGGCCTTCACCGGCGCTTCCCGCGCCAATTGCTTGCCCAATGACTGGCGGACGATGTGTACGTTCTGCCCGAAAATCCGGCTGGCCGGATTCGCAAAATAGACGTGCTCGAACACGCAATGCGCCCGATCGTCGGCCGGCGGCGAGAATGTCCGCGAGGTGAGCCCATCGCCATCGATCCGCACGATCTCCCCCGGCTCCACCTCGCGCTCAAATCGCGCCCCGACTGCATCAAACGCGCACGTCTCGCTGGCCACGCACCAATGGCCGTCGGCCGTTTTGCCGATCGACAGCGGCCGAATTCCCCACGGATCGCGGCAGGCCTCAATGCGATTGGGGAACAAAAACAACAGGCTGAACGCCCCCTGCAAGTGCTTGAGCACGTGCGGCAACGGATCGTGCTTCTCCACGTGCGTCGGCTTGGCCAGCAGGTGAACGATGATCTCGGTGTCGGTGGTGGATTGGAAAATATGCCCGTGCTGCTCGTATTGCTGCCGCAGCAGCGCGGAGTTGATCAGATTGCCATTGTGGGCCACCGCCACCGGCCCCATGAGATATTGCCGCAGCAGCGGCTGCGCGTTGCAGAGCTTGGAAGAGCCCGTCGTGGAATATCGCACGTGCCCAATGGCCGCATGGCCGGCCAATTCTTCGCGGAGCATGCGCGGGTTAAAAACCTGGGAGACCAGCCCCATTCCCGCGTGGCCATTGAGCGTGCCATTGGCCGAGACGGCGATGCCCGCCGATTCCTGCCCGCGATGCTGGAGCGCAAAGAGGCCCTGGTAACAGACTTGCGACGACTCTTTGGGCCCCCAAATGCCAAACAGGCCGCATTTTTCTTTCTTCTCGTATTCCTCGATCTCGATAACGGGAGCGGGCGGCAGCGCAGGCTGGACAATTCGCTGGGAAAGGGAAAACCTGCGGCGGCTTGGATGACCAACGTCGGCCAAGTGGACCTCCTGCAAGCTCTTACGGTAAAAGGCGATGAGTGCTGCGACCGCAACTTCCGCGACATGCTCCAGCACACCGCGATCATCCCGACCGCATCAATACAGAGCATAGTTGGGTCGGAGGCGAGAATCAACGAGGGAGCATGGCGGTGACAGTTTGTTCACGGCTTGCTGGGCTGGCCGATAACGCCCGGAGGGGCTTTGGGCTTGGGCTGGAGGATATTCTCAAGAATATTGGCGGGATTCACGGCCTTGAGGGCCGCGCCGGCGATGTCCAACTGCGGGGAGCGCAGCGATCCGCTCACCGGCACCTCAATCATGTCCCGCAGAAGCTTGCTGTCCCGGATACCGGGAATGGCGCCCAGCAGCTCCTTGGGAATGAGCATCACCATCTGCTCGATGTGCTCATCGCGCAGCCGCACCGTGCCTCTGTTGCCTAAATTCAGCCCGCCAAAGGTCAGCGTGATGTCGCTGGTCACCTTCCCATCTTCAACGCTGGCTTTCGCATCGTGAATATCGGCCGAGATCGTCCCATCCGGATTCACCTTGATGTTGAGCTGGCTGCCCAGCAGCCGCATCATCCCATTCTTCAGCCGCAGGTCCGTAATCGAAAACACCACCGATCCCCGCCCAGTGTCTTTCTTCTTCGGTTTCATCAGCGCCTCATCCAGCGGCAGCTTGTCGATCTCCGAGACCGTCACACTGATTCTCCCGCGAGCATCCTCCGCCCCCGTGAACAGTGGACTGGCGCTTCCCAGATACGTATCCACAAACTCCCGCTTCACCTCCACATTATCCAGCAGCTTGTAATTCTTCCGCATCGCCGTCACCCGTGGATGATCGGCCAGCACATCAATCTGTAACCCACTCAGATCGATGCTCCCCCCGCTGTATCTTGCCGGATGGGCGAATTGATTATCCGGCTTGTCCTTGTAAATCGTCTGCAAAATCCCCTTGTTGAAATAAAGCGGAAGCTCCAAATCCTCGGCCACCATTCCCTGAAATTCAAACTGATCAAAATAAAGACTTCCCTTTACCGTCGTGTATTCCAGCGGGCTTTGCGCCACTCCTTTACGATCCTTCTTGGGATCCTTCGGAAATCCGCCGGTGATGGTGAATTCCCGGTCCTTCACCACCCCCGCCACCCGCAAATCCTTGAACTGCTTCTGCTGCTCCACGCTGAGCATCGGCCGCACAATCGCCCACACCTTGGCCGCGTCGTAGCTGAGCAGCATCTTCAGATCGTCGAATTTTCGGCTCTTGTCATAGTCTTCGATCTTCCCATTTTTGATCAGCACCTCCAGCGCCTTGCTGTCCTGCATGTTCAGCGCCAGGTTGTTGATGGTGATCACGTTGGCCTTCTGATCGATGGCCAGTTCGTTAGTCACCGCAAGCAGCCGCTCCTGGAATTGCGGCGCGTTGCGATTGCCAATCTTTAGGTCGGAAATATTGATCTGCCCCGCGGCCGAGACGGTTTCCTGCTTCGTGCTGATCTTCTGCGTCAGCGAATACGACCCGTGATAATCCTGCAATGTTCCCGGATCGACGAAACCCAGCACCTCCAGAAAATCCGCCAGCGCCTCAATGTCTCCGCTGGCCTTGATCGCCCCGGATGCCTCCATCGTGGAATTCAAATTCTTCAGCGCGATCGGCTCCTCCAGCCGGACATCAGCGATGCCGAGATTTCCATCCAGCCGCGTGATCTGCACATCCTGAATCTGCTCCGACAACGGCTTATTCGGATCGGCCCCCGCCACCGGCTGCACCAGCAGCGCCAGATTGAGCATCACATCTTTCGGCCCAAATCTCCCCTTGCCGCGGGTCAGTTCCAATTTCTGCCCCGAAAGATCCTGCATCTCCACCTTCAGCGCTTTTCCCACCCGCGAAATAACCACGGTCCCCTTGGCCGCCCCGCGGGCGATGCGCAGCGGCTCATCGGCGGCCGGTTTCGCCGCATCGGGGGGAGCCTGCCGCTGCGGGCCGGAAATCCGCTCGGTGGCAATATTGCGATCCCGCGGCGGCGCCTGCGGCTGTGCTGTCGTCGGGCGGGGCGCGGTGGATTCCGGAATAAACGCCATCACCAGCGAATACCCCAGCGCCAAATCCGGCACATCCAGCGTCATCCGCGCCTTCTCAAACATCTCCAGCGGCGCAATCGGCGCTCCATCCAGCGGCCGATGAATCACCGCATCGCTCAACAACACCCGCATGAACGAGCTTTGCACATCCAGCCGCCCCAGATCGATCAGCGAAAATTTGTCGTTCGCGCTGGCGCGAACCGACAGCGAGATTTTCTCGTTGTGAAACCATTTTTTTTGCGGATCAGTGATGGTCAGTTCCGTCGCATTCAAATCCCCCACAATGACCATCTGCGCCTTCTCCGCCCGCACCAGCTCGAGCGTGCCGCTGAGCTTCCCACTCTCAAGCTGCCCCGGCTCATTGCGTCCCGGCGGCGGATTGCCGCTGGCCGCCTGGGCAATATCATTGAGCGCCTTCAAATCCGCGTTCTTGATCGCCAACTTGCCGTTGCCGGTGAACGAACCATCCGACTGGAGATTGAATACCAAATCCCCATTCCCCGACTTCTCGATCTCCAGCAGGTTCTTCGTATCGCTCAGGCTTAGTTTCGACAGCCGCGCATCAATCATCTTCCCCGCCTGCCGCAGCTCCCCCACCATTTCCAGCGTGCCGGTGTAATCGTTCAGAACTGTCTTCTGATCCTGCACGATCGTGAGATTCTGCGGATTCACCTTCAGCGATGTCAGGCTCGTCCCATTTGCATCCATCTTCCCGCGGGCCGCCAGGGCAATCGTCCCGGACGGAAATGTGAATTTGCTCTCTGGAATGAAGGCAGCGAATTCGTCGTGCGCGGCGGGCAGATCAATGTTTGACTGCTTAATCTCAAAATTCGGCACCGCGAACGGCGCCAGCACGACGTCCCCCACTGCGTTTAAGTCCACCGTCGGTTTTTCGGGATGGCTGGTCTTCAAGCTCACCGCGGCACCATGCACCGACCTGAGCACCGACTGTTCAAAAAGCAACTTCCCCGTGACGCTCGCTTCGATCCAGTCCTCGCGAATCTCATGCGGCGCGACATTCTTGATTTTCAGTCCGCGCCCGGTCAGAGAGGCCTTCATATCGGCGTTTTGATCGCGACGGGCGACATCCGGCAGTAAATCGCCGCTGGTATCCAGCTTAAACTGCACCTGCCCCGCCATCTCCGCTTTATGGAAGAACTCCGAAAACTGCCCCAATTCCCGCTGCGCCGCGGCCAGGTCCACCGTGCCATCCACGTGATGCTTGGCCAGCGATTCGCCCGTCCCATTGATCTGCGCAAACCCGCTGGTCAGGCCGATCACAAAATTCCTCAAATCCGGCACCGCCCCCCCACCGCCCAGGCTCGTCGCATCAAAGGTGAGATGAACCGGCTTGGCTGAAATCGCCTGCCCCTTGCGCATCCCCCGCATCTCCGTCAGATCCAATACCTGCTTGATCATCGCCTTGTCGGCCGACAGAGCCAGATTCAAAACCTGCTTCAAATGCCCGGCCTCGATGCTCACTCCCTCCGGCAAATCGAGCATGTGCGGCAACTGCGCAGCCAGCGGCTTGAGCTCCACATCCACCGTCGCCGCCACCTGTCCGTCGGCCCCTGGCTTCTTGTTTTCCAAAACGTTTTGCAGCGCCCCAATCGGCGCATCCACCGCCACCACGATCGAGTTCTCATCAAACCGAATCACAATCGGCGTCGATGCGGCCGACTCCCCTGTTTTGATCCGCCCATTGACCCGCGCAAAACTCGTCTTCGGAATCTCCAGGATAAGTTTTTTTGCCGAAAACGTATCCCCCTTCATCGCCGGCCCGCCGACGGCCAGATCATCGACCGTGGTATTCCCCTCCACCGTAAAATCATCCACCCCGGCCATCTTCAACTGCAATTTCGAATTCCCAATCCCGCTCAGCTTGGTAATTTGCCGGGCATCCAAAAACGGCAGCGCGCTGGCCAGCGGCAGATTCTGCAACTCCAAACTCTCATCCGCGTTAAACCGCTCCTGGTCAATCTTAAATCGTTCAAACAGCTTCACCGACCCGCTGGCCACCAGCCTGCCGGTCTTCCCCTCGGCCGTCCTCACTTCGATATCGAGCTGATTTGCCAGCGTCGAATTGATATTCGGCACCTTCACCTTGGCCAGGCTGCGCTCCACGTAGATCGTCTGCCAGTTCCCCTTCTCATCCTCCTGCTCGAGCGTCCCGCGGAAATCGATGTCAAAATCGCCCTTCAAATCCGGCATCACAAAAGACGGCGGCGCTTTATTCGCATCCTCCTTCTTCTGTCCCGGCGGCTTTTTCACCAGATCCGAAAAATTGGTCGTCCCATCGTTGTAGCGCTTGAAGTTGACCGCCAGCCCTTCCACCCTGGTCTTCCCCAGCGTGTAGTAATCGCCAAAGACGACATCCCACACCGACAACTCCGTCCGCAGCAGCTTCATCTCCGCCACCTGGGCCCGCTTCTTATCCAGCAGCCTCACCTCGCGCAGCTCGATGCCCCCAAACCAGTTCAAATCCCATTCCTTGGCCTCGATCGTTCCATTCAACTGATCATTGATCTGCCCCAGGACGATGGACTTGGCCCACCCCATGCTCGCCAGCGTCGGCGCCAGCATGACCAGCAGGAGAAGCAAAACCAGAATCGATCCCGCCACAATCAGCCAGCGAAATCGGCGCACGAACGATTTGGGCTCCGGAGTCGTCGGACCCCAGGAGGAAAGACCTCCGCCTTCGCCGCTTTTGGGTTTTCCGCCTGGCATGATGGTCTTTTACGGCGGTGAGATAAGGAACATCCCCTGCTGACGAAGCACCGGCCCCGGCCCGGGCTTTCTTATTTCAACCGGCGCTGACGCATTGATATCCAGCCCAATCACCTGCATCACGGGCACCTGAATCTGCCCGCCGCCGCCACCGACCTGTTGTCCCTGTTGCCCGCCGCCTCCAGCGCCTCCCACCGCGCCTCCCTGGTTGGCGATTCCAAAAAACTGAAAGTTCTCAAGCCTTAC
>JBGPEF010000317.1:0-6640 GCA_041482675.1 Tepidisphaeraceae bacterium
CCTACCCCAAGGAACTTTCCGGCGGCATGAAACAGCGCGTCGGCATTGCCCGTGCGTTGGCCCGTGGCCCGGAACTGCTCTGCATGGATGAGCCGTTCAGCGCATTGGATGTCTTCACAGCAGAGACTTTGCGCAGTGAAGTCTATCGCCTCTGGACGGCCAAGGGGCAGCACCCTTCGGGGTTGAAGAGCATCCTGATGATCACGCACATCATCGAGGAGGCGGTCTTTCTCGCCGACCGGATCGTGGTGATGGGCACGCGGCCCGGCCACATCAGGGAGATCATCCCGGTCAAGCTGCCTCACCCACGCAACTACCAGAGTCCCTCCTTCCTTCGGCTCGTTCAGGAGATTCATGATGTGATCGTCTCGGAGCATTTGCCCGAGGAAAAAACGCCGCCGATGCCAACAGAGGTGGCGGTCGGCGTACCAATGCCCGAAGCGCTTCCATGCGTGAACGTCTCCGAAGTTTTCGGGCTGATGTCGGTGCTCGCCGACCACGGCGGACGGATGGACGTGTTCACGCTGGATAAGCTCACGGATTACGACTTCGGCCATACCCTCGCCGTGGTCAAGGCGGGCGAGATGTTGGATTTCCTGGATACTCCAAAGAACCAGGTCGTGCTGACCGACGAAGGCCGCAGGCTGTTGAGCGCCGACATGAATGGCCGCAAGTTAATATTCAAAGAGAAGATCGCCAATCTCCCCACGTTCGGTTTCTTGCGCCATATCCTTGAAGAGTCACCAAACAAGCGCTTACCCGCCGAAGTGGTTCAAGAAGAACTGGCCATGAGTCTGGGGACCGAAGACATTGAACGTCTGTTTAAAACCGTCGTGGCTTGGGGACGATTTGCGGAATTATTTGGGTATTCATCCGAAACCGAGGAGATCTACCTGGAGCTGGACGCGCCGGTCGGAAGGTCATAAAGCGATTACGCAGACTAACGGGCAGCTAACGAGCGGGCGGGTGCAGCGTCAGAGGAATCGGCCAGGAGACCAGTTGAATCCGCGCAGGCGCGGGTTATATTCCTCCGGCCGCAACGCATTGAGAAACGTCGGTGTGGGGAAAATCCGGCGATTTTGTTTGCCGTTAACCCCTGATGTGCCGGATAATAACTCAGGTTTAGAACGTCCTCCGGCTCTCCCGTTTGCTCTGGGGAGAGTTTTTCCGCATCGGCGGGACCTTAAGTAATAGATCAGGGAGGTTGATAAGGAGCGTGGGGTCGCCACGGTTGTTCGAATTGGCGCGGCGGTGACAGAGACTTGATTCCGGCCGCTCGCACCAATGCCGACGACACGCCACCTCCTTCTCCCGACTGGGATCGAATTGCAGAGAGATCGGCTCCGGCATTCGACGCCCGGGGAGTCCATAAGTTTCACTTGCGGGCGCGCATGTGAAACCGGTTGCGCCATGATGGCCATGGGCGCGGCCCGAGCAGACAAGGAGCACGTGTAATGGCCATTCAACCGCCGCCCGTACCGGCCGATCCGCGACGATTCGCCAACCAGATACCCCCTCAACCCCAGCCAGTGCCGCCTCCCGCGCCGGCACAACCCGCGCAGGATGTGGCCGCAGCGCCGAGTCTGGCCAAGCAAACGGGCGTTGCGCCCGAGAATCCTGATGTTGATGTCAAAGACCTCCCCCATGAGGAGGAGATCAGCTTCTGGCGGCAGCCCTTCGTTCAAGATGTCCTGCCATTCCTCACCTCGCTGGTCCTGCACATCGGCCTGATCGTCTTCGGCTACATGATGCTGAAAGTCGGCCAGGCGGTCGTCGTGGCCCTGCGTCAGGAACAGATCATCGTTCCTGACGCGGAGATGGTCGCCAGTGGGCCGGAGGGCGGAATTCCCCATCCCGGCCTCGGCGGCGATCCGACGCGGGATGCAGCTCAGGACCGATTCCCCGATGTTCCCAAAGACAGCAAAGGCCTGGCCGAAAAGCCCGGTCCGACCTTGCAAGTGTCCTTGATGGGCGGCGGCGGCGGCGAAACTGAAGGCCAGACCCCCATCGGCCTTGGCGCTAACACCGCCATCGGCGCTGGCGGCGGCATCGGCGCGGGCCTGGGCAAAGGCTTTGGCACCGGCGATGGCGATGGCAGCGGCGCACTGGCCCCCTTTGGCGTTCCCGGCGGCGGCGGCGGCCTGGGGCCAAAATCCAACTTCATCGGCCTGGGTGGCAACGCCAAAAAAATCGCCTACGTCTGCGATGCCTCCGGCTCGATGCTCAACATGTTCGACTCGCTCCGCGTCGAGCTGCGGAAGTCAATTGAATACCTCAAGCCCATCCAGTCCTTCAATGTTGTCTTTTTCCAGGACCAGGGTTTCAGGGCGGCCGATCAGAACGTGCTGATCATGGGCAACCCCGAGAACAAGCGCAAGGTCTATGACTTTTTGGACAAGATGTTCGTCCGCGGCGAGACCAATCCGATTCCCGCGCTGGAGGCCGTCGCCAAAATGCAGCCGGAACTGATTTACCTGCTCACCGACGGCGACTTCAGCGGCCCGGGCAACCAGGCGGTCATCGACTTTTGCAAGAAGAGATTTGGCGACACCAAAACCAAGATCAACACCATCGCCTTCGTGGCCAAGGAATCCAAGGACAATCCCCAGGACCTCGAATACGTCAAAGCGCTCCAGCAGATTGCCAAGGACAGCGGCGGTCAGTTCAAGCATGTGACGGATGATGACATGGGGCAGAGATAGAGGCGTCAGTGGTCAGTTGTCCGTTGTCCGTTGCAATCTCTGCAACTGACAACGGACAACTGACGACGGACAGTAACTTAAACAACATCTAGGAAGGCGGAACCACAGGCGGAGAGCGATTGGAAATGGCGACAGAGGCAACGTCCCGGCCAGACCCAATTGCAATCCACCTGCCTCCTTCCTTCTCCCGGCTGGGATGCCAAGAGCAGCGAGATCGGCTCCAGCATTGGCAATCCGGGGAGTCTGGTTTCTCCACCGCTTCAATAGCAGCGGAGAGAGGGATAGTTCCATGCGGCGTTTTTCATCGCTCCGATTCGTTCTTCTGGCCGGCGTGCTGGCCGTGGCGATTTTCGCCTCGCAGTCGGCCCTGGCACAAGGCGCTGCCGGCGCGGCCCCCGAAGTCAAAGTCAAACACAGGGTCAATCCCTTCGGGATCATCGTCCAGAACATCGACTTCGTGTTCGTCATCATCGTTCTCTGCTCGATCATCGGACTGACGCTGATCATCCAGGGTTTCATCAAGGCCCGGGCCAGCGTCATGATGCCCGAGGAAAGCACCAACCACATCCGCGAGCTGATCAGCCAGCGGCAATTTAAGGAGCTGATCGAGTACACCGAGACCGACCCCAGTTTCGTCAGCAAAGCCCTCAATCCCGCCCTCAAGCGCGCCCCCAGCTTCGCGGCCATGAAAGAAGCCATGGAAACCGCCATCGGCGAGCAGACCGCGGACCAATTCCGCCGAATCGAATACTTGAACATCATCGGCAACCTCGGCCCTCTCCTCGGCCTGCTTGGCACCGTGCTGGGCATGATCGAGGCATTCGGCCAGATGTCCGCCTCAGGCGGCCAAGCCAATCCCAGCGATCTTGCCGGCGGTATCTCACAAGCGTTGTGTCACACCATGCTCGGCCTGCTGTTGGCACTGCCGTGTCTCGCTGCTTTCGGTGTTCTGCGAACCATCGTCGATCGCCTGACGGTGCAAGGCGCGTTGATTGCCGAAGAATTGCTGCTGATGGTCAAGCCCGCCGAGGCCAAGCCCGCGGCCGCCGCCGCCATTCGTCCTGGCGTTGCTCCGCAGCCTTCGCCGCAGGTCCGCAAGGCGCCGGTGCCAGCGCCTCCGGTGCCCAACGTGTAGTTGTAGGTCCGGCTCTGCCGGACATCCTTTGAACGTCCGGGCACCGCCGGACCTACGCGGAGGAACCATGCGAGGCCATAAAATGCCCGCGGCTCACGCCACTCACCCCAACGTGACGCCGCTCATCGATATCGTGATGTGCCTGATCATCTTCTACATGCTCGTCGCCAAAATCGGCGTGAACATGGGCCAGGATGCCAAGATCGAGCTGCCCACGTCCCTGCTGGGAATCACCCTCAAGGACATGGGCAATACCGTGACGCTCAACATCGCCCGTCCCCCCACCGGCGATGAGCCGCTGGTGACCATGCTCGATCCATCCACCGGCCAGATGGTTGACCTGAAGATCATCGACGGCACCAAGCGTCCCCTGGCCGCCTTTCTCAAAAAGCTCAAAGGCGAAAACATCGAGTTCAAGGTGATCATCCGCGGCGATCAGAACCTGGAATATCGCTACCTCGAGCCCGTGCTGATTACGTGTTCGGAAGCGGCCGTCAAAAATGTCAACTTCGCCGCCCGCGTGCCGCAGATGGTGAAGACCGTGTCGGAATAATCGTTGGGGGGCGGGCATCGTAGGGTTCGCTGTGCGAACTACAGGCGCCCATGCAGGAGCGCAATATGAAAATGAGAGCCGCACAAAAAGTACACTACGATGCGGGCCCCAACATGACGCCGCTGGTGGACGTCGTGATGGTGATCCTCATCTTTCTGATGCTGACCGGATCGTTCGCGGTCGGCGAACATTTCCTCCAGAGTAATATGCCGGTGACGAAGAAGGGCGCTGGGCAGGTGAACGATAAGTCCGTGCCGGATGAGCCGCTGGAAATTCGCGTGGATAGCTTTACGCGGCCGGGGCCGGATGGCGTCTCGGTGGATATGTGGGCCGCCCAGGCCGGTGGTTTCATGATCCAGAACAACACCGATCAGCTTGTCAGCCAGCTCACGAAAATGCGCGAGGCCCTCAATAAAAACAATCAGCCGACGGATAAGATTCAGGTGATCATCAACCCCGGCCGGCAGACCAAATACCGCCACCTGATCGACGTCTACCAGGCCGCCCTGCGGGCGGATTTCAGCAAGGTATCTTTCTCAACGGCACACTGAATGAAATCAATAATCCTGGTCCTGGTTGTTTCGCTGCTGGGAGCGATCGCAATCGCACAGCAGAAGCCCCCCGAAAAAATCGGCCTCGCCGCCGCGCTGGCCGACGATGAAAAGGTCATCTCCGAGCTGGCCAAGCGCGAGCTGACCACCCTGCGCGACTACATGTTCGTCCGGAACGGCATCAGCAAGGAGCAGCAGGCCACCTATCTCGCCGTCAGCTCGGTCAAACAGCTCAATGATTCCAAGCTCACCCGCAAGCAGCAGCAGGATCTGATCCACAATGTCTCCATCGGCATCGATAAGGTGCTGGCGACGATGAACGATCCATCGGAGCTGATGCGGCTGAACAATTCCCTGGTCATTAACGGCACAGCGCGGCACGTGAACGTGCTTGAATACTTCGGTGAGAACCCAAAGGTCCAATCCCAGCTTCGCCCCATTGCCGAGGCCATCGATCGCGTCTACGACAAGGCCATCGCCACCGCGCAGAAGAAAGCCGACGACGTCGCCAACCAGATGACCCCGCAGAATCAAACCCGCCTCGCCCCCGAATGGGAAAAAGCGATGCAGCTCGTCGGCCTGGCCAAATTCAACGCCGCCAACAACAAGCACACGCTCGCCATGTCCATCGACAAGGCCGATCCCCGGCGCGCTGAAGTTGCCCAGCAGGGCATCGCCGTTCTCACCGAATACGAATCCCCCGAATACGAAATTCAGGGCCCCGCCCGCCTGGGCATCGCCAAGCTCAACATTGACATCGGCTCCAAAGAATCATTGGAGATCGCCAGAAAGAAACTCACCGAAGTCTCGGCCGAGCCCAAATCGGCCTGGAACCAGAAATTTGACGCCATGTACTTCGCCGCCGTTGCCGACATCGTCGCCAGGGACTTCGACGCCGCCCGCAAAAGCATGGCCGCCGTCGCCAAATTCGTCAGCGACGTCCCCGCCGGCGATGCCAATGTCCGCAATGGCGCGGAGGCCGCCGTGAAAATGCTCGAATACCGCATCTTCTCCGCCGAGGCCGAGGCCACCGCGGGCGCGGCCGGCAACAGGGCCAACGAGCAAGCCATCGCCGTGCTTCAGCAGCTTCTGGAAAAACGTCCCGACCTCACCGGCATCATCAACGAGCAGATGATGGCCCGCCTCCCCGAGCAGCCGGATGTGGGCCGGCTGAACGTGCTCCTGCTCAAGGCCCTGGTTGGCCGCGGCAATGATGAAATCGTCAAGCCCGCCGGCGAGGCCGTCGATCGCCGGGCGATTGCCCAGGCCGCCGCCGCCGCCCGCGAGGTCATCAAGCGCGTCAACGCCGGCAGGGAAAAAGGCCTCACCCCCGACGATGCCGACAAATCCCTGCTCCTGCTGGCCATTTTTCACGCGCGTCTTGGCGATGAGGTCCTGGCCGCCAACACCTTCCTCGACCACGTGGACAAATATCAGGCCGACAAGGAACGCCGCCAATTCGCCTTCGAAAACGCCCTCTCCCTGGTCGCCAAGCTCAAGCGCGAGCAGGCCGACAATCGCGCCACCGCCGAAGTTTACAACCGCTTTCTCCAGATCGCCGTCGCTCCTCCCTTCAATCGCATGGAATTCGCCTTCGAATACGGCCGGCTCCTCCTCGAGCGCAATCTCGATGAGATGAAGGGCAATTACAACGATGCCCAGCGCGACCGCATGCTCGCCAGCGCCCAGAAGGCCGCCG
>JBGPEF010000318.1:0-6638 GCA_041482675.1 Tepidisphaeraceae bacterium
AGACCTCCTCCAGCGGCACCCACTTTGCACTGGCATCCGCGAAGACGACATTGATGCCCCTGCCATGGCGGGCCATCAGAAAGTGGAAATGCTCCGGTGAGGAGAAGTTGACTATGCCCAGGAGATTGGCCGGCATCTCCACCGGGTCGGTTTCGGTGCCATTGCTCGGCCAGACGTCAACGTAAGCGCAATCAAAGAAAACCGGAACTTCGGAGACATTGCTGACCGTGCTGAGCTGGTTGACCGAGCCGTCGGGGCTGAAGTGGCCGCCGTAGGTCAGATAGCGATTGAAGCCGTAGCTTCCATCGCGAAAGGTGGTCGCGTTGAGCCTGATGGCAGTCCCGGAAGAGGCGAACCTGCCGGTCCAGGAGGTATTGGCACTCCCATAGCCACGGTTGGCGGCGTTGGTTGAAACCTCGGATGCGCGCGGGCAGACAATGACATTGCCGCGGACGCCGTTGGCGGAGAGAACGCCCGGCCAATATCCATCCCACGAAGAATGCGGGGCAGGCGGTGAGCTCCAGATGTAGTCCATGAAACGTCCGCGTGCCTCGCCGGTGTAGACCAGCCAACCGGTGCCCATCTGCCGAAGGTTGGACAGGCAGGCTGTGGATTGGGCCGCCGCCCTCACCCTGGCGAGCACGGGCAGCAAGAGGGAGATGAGCACCGCGATCAGGCCGATGACCGTGAGTAGTTCCGCGAGAGTGAAACCGCGCCTGATTGACGAACGTTTCATATGGCCATCCCTGGCAGCATCAGCCGTAGAAAACATACTCGAAGCCACTCACGCTGTCGGCGACATGGTCGGCGTCGTGGTAGCCGTCGGCGTAGCAAACGTCGGTGCCGCCGCCGCCGTCGGTGCAGTCGTACGAACCATTGCGGACGAAAATCTGATCGTTGCCGCCCATGCCGTAGATGACGTTGCTACCGCCGTCGCCGAAAATCTGATCGTCGTAGTCTGAGCCGATGATGGTATCGCTTCCCTCGCCGCCGTGAATGAAAACCCGATAATTGTTGCTCGAGGCGTCAATGTAATCATCGCCATCGCCGCCGTCGATGTAGGCGTCGACGTTGTCCCCATTGATCCACACATAGTCGTCGCTCGACCCGCCATACGCCTCGCCGCGGAAGGCGTCGGAGAGATAGATGCGATCGCTGCCAGCGCCTCCGCTCACTGATCCATCAAAGTTGAGGGCGAGCTGGTCATCCCCGTCGCCGCCGTCGATGGTGGCCGAGATATACGCGGCATGGCCGGCGGAAACCATGATCATGTCATTGCCGCCGAGCCCGTAGACGGCCAACTGCTGCAAGCCGTTGTAGGTTTGGCCGTCGAGCGAGAACGATTGGTCATCCATCGAAACGCTGATGGAGATTTCGTTGTCGCCCTCGTCGCCGTAGACCTCGTAGAACCCCGGATAGCCCTGACTGACCGTGACGCTGCACAATCGTCGAACTTCCAGGGTCTCGAAATGCATGATGCCGTACCTTTCTGACAGCCGGTTGCAGCGACTCTCGACGTGCGTGAGTGGGTCGCGCATTGCATCAGAAATTAATCTGGATGCTGAATCTTGTTTGCCCGTTGCGGACGCGAAATGGGGCAATGATCCTGTCCTGGAACGTCCGCATCTCACGGGGCATCGTTCGGGGATTTGAACACTGAAAGCATTCCCACTGCCCTGCATTTCAAGAAGCCGTGCATAAGCGCCCGCAAGCTCCAGAGATGATAAAGATACCCCGGGGATCAACAAAAATCGATGAAAACATCGAGAAATAAGCTCAACTTTTCCGGGATGATCCAGCCTTGAACTTGTGTTGGTTGCGGGGGTGGGTGGAGGTTGGATTCGCGGTTTCGATGGCCATGCATGACCGGCGAATTGTGTCCGGCTGAGTCTTTCAGAATCTCGTAATCTTTGCGGGCATCCGTGGCAAATCCGCAGGTTTTGCGCCCCCTGGCCGCTGCCTCGCCCTGCCGCGGCGGCGACCCATCGTTTTCGCATCTTCGTCGTTTGCGCTGGCCTTTGATCGTGGGAGAGCGAAAGACCGCAAGGGTGTAACCGCGGTTCATCGAAAACATTAGCCGAAGAAGGGATTTGAACCCTTAACCCCCGCTTTACGAAAGCGGTGCTCTGCCATTGAGCTACTTCGGCGCTGGCCGCCTTCCTGGTGGGGATGGGCGGCGGAAGGGGGAAAGATATCAATAATCCGCGTCAATTCCAACGTCCTGCGGCCATGCGAGGTTGGCGGGATGGGTTGGGAGTGAAGTTGAGATGGATTGCGGCATTCAACCGCCGCTTGCTCAGAGTGGGGGGCCGCAGAATGGGCCATCTTTTTGGCCATAGGCCTGGAGAGAGGAAATGGTCGCGGGGTCGGGGGCGGGGTAGCGAACGAGGTCGGAGTGGAAGCGAAGGCGGAAGAGTGTGAAGCGGTCGGCGGGGTTTCGCTCGCGGCGGGTTTTGCTGGATTGGAGGACCATGTCGCAATGGCCGAGGGTGGCTAGTTTTTCGGCGTCGCTGGCGCGGGTGAGCACATAGACTTCGGGGGCGGTGATGCGCTGATCGCGAAGGAAGCTGAGGTTGTGGAGGAGCGGGGCCTGTGCGCGCAGGTAAAACGAAATACGAAAGAAGTCGAGCTCGCCTTTGAGATCGCCATTGACGAAGAGTGTGCGATCGCGCGGGACCAGGGCATCAGCGCGCTGGAAGAAGAGGGTGTCCTGAGTGGTCCGATCGGGGAGGCAGCTTTGGCCCCAGCAGCTGACGGTGAAGATGCCGCAGAGTATGCCGGTCATGACAAGGCGGGCGTCCTTGCGCCAAAATCCGAAAGAGAACGCGGTGATGCAGGTAAGCCACGCGAGGGCGAGGAGCGAGGTGGCCCAGATTGGGCCGGGGATGCGGGCATGAAGCACGAGGAGGGCGGCTGCGCCGGGGACGCCGAAGAAGAGCAGTGCGCGGGCGGGATGGAGCGGCCGCCATGGCCGCTGGAAGAGCCACTGGGCGGTGTGGTACAGGGCGATGGCGGAGAGGATTGCCCAGGGTGCGAGGCTGGGGACAAGATAGTGGTGATGCTTGCGATGGGGGATGGAGAGAACGATGATGGGCAGGAGGGCCCAGCACCAGAGGAAACGCTCGTGGGAGCCTTTAGCGTGGAGGGCTTGTTTGCGGGTAAGCCAGAAGCCCAGAGGAGCGAAAAGGGTCCAGGGGGCGAGTGCGCCCAGAAGCTGGATGGGGTAGTACCAGACGGGTTCGTGCCAGCGGGTGGCGCCGGTGTAGTCGAATCTCCAGAGCTCTAGAACTTCGGGGTAACGGCGATAGACGAGCAGAGGCCAGGCGGCGGTCAGGGCGGCGAAGATGAGCCAGCCCCAGAGCCAGAGATAGTGTCGGATGCGCTGGACGTCGGCGGTCCAGAGGAGGAAAGCGGCCAGGACAGCGCCGACGACAGTTGCGCCGACGAGTGGACCTTTGGCGAGATTGGTGAGGCCGAGGACTGTGAAGAAAAGGATCGAGGTCCATGGGCGAGCACCGAACAGGGAGGATGAGCGTTGCGGGACGGGTTGCAAGGGGAATTCGGTTCGCACGATGAGGGCCATGGCGATCATCACGAGGGCGGCCAGGTAGATGTCATCCTCGGCGAGGCTGGAGTAGGTATAGAATTCATAGGAGGTGGCGAGAACGAGGGCGCTGCACAAGCCGATCCAACGGCCATACCAGCGGGCCGCGATCCAGGCCGTGAGCAGGACGACGAGCATTCCGGCGAGGGCGGCGGGAAGGCGGACGACCCAGACGGAATCGGCGTGTTGTCGGAGGATGGCGGAGACGGCAATGGTGGTCCAGTGGGGGAGTGGGGGTCGTTCGAGCCAGGGGCGGCCGCCGCTGCGAGGTATGATCCAGTCGTGGGACTGCATCATCTCCCGCGAGAGCTGGGGCAGACGGCCCTCGTGAAGCGAGAGAGGGCGGCCGCTGAACATCGAGTAACCGAAGAGCATGAGGCAGAAGAGCGCGAGGAGGGGGAGGTCGAGGCGATTGAGGCGCGGTGGAGTGGAGGGAGCGCGCGGGGAGGCCGCCGGGGGAGCGAGTGGGTGTTGGAGAGGCGGCGATGCGAGGGTCATTCGTAATTTGGTTCTGACCGAAATGCCATTTTGCCCGGAACACCTTACAGCATGCTGGTGTGACGCAGAATAGTCGGATCGATCCAGGAGCGGCGGGGAATTTGCGAGGCGTGGGAAGAGAGTATATTGGTGCTTAATGATGGGAACATGAGTGTTTGATGGTTGCGCGCGGATTTTTAGCGAGAACGAGGTGACTTTGGAGATAAGAGCGGCCAGGTCCGAGGATGTGCCGGCCGTGCTGCCGATGGTGGAGAAGTTATGTAAGTTGCATGAGTTATGGGATGCGGCCAAGTATTCGTTCCTGCCCAATATTCCGCAGATGTATGACGGGTGGCTGCGGGGGCGGGCGGGCGATCGGAGGAGCGTGTTTCTGGTGGCCGAGACTTCGCAGCCACGGAAAATCGTCGGATTCGTGATCGGGACGGTGGAGCGGGAGATTCCGATATACCGGCTGAAGGAATTTGGGTTTTTGCATGACTTGTGGGTTGAGCGGGAATATCGGCACGAGGGGGTGGCGCGGCAGATGGTGATGCTGGCGGTGGAGAAGTTCAAGGAGATGGGGATGGCGCAAATTCGGCTGGATACGGCGGCGGAGAATGAGCCAGCGCGGAGGTTGTTTGCGGCGTGCGGGTTTCGGGAGAGTGTGAGGGAGATGTTGATGGAGATCAAACCGGGTGAGTGAAGATGAGCCGGCGAGCTGTCACCATACTTTTGGTCGGATTGGCGATAGTGGTCGGCGCGGTTGCGCTGTGGAGTCGGCCGAAGCGGGAAGCGAAGCCGGTTGGAAAGGTTTCGGGTCGGGTGGGGTTGCGCATTCCCGAGGAGATGGTCTTGATTCCTGGCGGCGTATTTGAGATGGGGTCGGCGGATGGGCCGATTTATGAGCGGCCGGTGCATACGGTCAGGCTGTCGGCGTTTTGGATGGATAAAACAGAAGTGACGGTGGCGCAGTTTCGGCAGTTCGTGGATGCGGCGGGTTTCGTGACCGATGCGGAGAAGTTTGGATGGTCGGGGGTGTTTGATGTGGTGAAGAAAAAATGGGGAAAGGTGGACGGGGCGAATTGGCGGCAGCCCAATGGGCCCGGACATCTGGCCGGCGAGAGCGAGCCGGTGATGCAGGTGTCGCACAATGATGCGGTGGCATTCGCGGTGTGGGCGGGGAAAAGATTGCCGTCGGAGGCGGAGTGGGAATATGCAGCGCGGGGGGGATTGGCGGGGAAGAAATATGCGTGGGGGGATGAGCTGACGCCGGGTGGGAAGTATATGGCGAATTTCTGGCAGGGGGATTTTCCGGAGCGGGATGAGGGGACGGATGGCTTTGCGGGGGTTGCGCCGGTGGGACGATTTGCGGCCAATGGGTATGGGTTGTATGACATGACGGGGAATGTGTGGGAGTGGTGCGCGGATTCTTATTCGGACTTTTATTATGCCAATAGCGCGAAGGAGAATCCGACGGGGCCGCCGGCGGGATTTGAGGTGGTGATGCGGGGCGGGTCGTGGATGTGCGCGAGGAATTTCTGCACGAACTATCGGGTGGCGGGGAGAAGTCATGCGACGGCGGATTCGGGGTTGAACAATCTGGGGTTTCGGTGTGCGCGGGATGCGAAGGGAGAATGAGCCGGCGAAGATCAATGAGCCGGAGTATCCGAGACAAGATGCTGGAGTCGAACGACACATCGCGGCCGCAACCAGTGACGCTCGACTATTCGACTCCACGCCGGCCCAGAAAGCCGAGTGGTTCGAGCTACATCGCGTTAGTCCTGGGGCTGGTGGCGATTGGCTTTTTCCTTCTGCTGGTTGGTTCGGTCTGGGGACGATTTCAGGTGGGGAGCAGACCGCTGCTTTTCTACCTGTGGATTGGCTGCGCAAGCGCGGGTTTTGTGGCTGGGGTTCGCGGTGCGGCGGATGTGAATAACTATGGTGGGGTGGGCCGGGGTATGTCGTGGGTTGGTGTGGGCGTTGGGGGCCTGACTTTCCTGCTGCTAATGGTAGCGCCACTTGGTGGAGTGAACGTCGCGCTGTTGTCGGCGATAATATTCCTCGCTCTTGTCGTCTTGAAGAAATGACGTCCCTGGAGAAGGCGATCAAGTCATCGACATCAGATCTTCGGCTGCTGTTCACGACGCGCATCTTGCGGATGGCGGGGTATGGGGCGTTGGCGGTGATTTTGGGGTTGTATCTGGTGCAACTGGGGTTTGGCGAGAGGCGGATTGGGCTGCTGCTGACGTTGACGCTGGTTGGGGATACGGCGATTTCGCTGTGGCTGACGGTGGTGGCGGATCGGGTGGGGAGGCGGCGGGTGCTGGTGATTGGTTCGGCGTTGATGGTGCTGGCGGGGGTGGTGTTTGTGTTGTCGAGTAACTGGGTGATTCTGCTGATCGCGGCGACGATTGGGGTGATCAGTCCGAGCGGGAAGGAAGTTGGGCCGTTTTTGTCGATTGAACAGGCGGCGCTGTCGCACATCGTTTCGGGGGAGCGGCGAACAACTTTTTTTGCGTGGTACAACCTGGTGGGGTCGATGGCGGCGGCGATCGGG
>JBGPEF010000319.1:0-6624 GCA_041482675.1 Tepidisphaeraceae bacterium
CATCGATGAGTACATCGATGCGTGGCGGACAAGAATGTCCGCCCCACCGGAGAAAAGATCACTCACCCTGGCCCTCTCCCCTGAGTACAGGGGGGAGGGGAGAAGAGAGGAGGTTCGCGGAGCGAACCCTACGTGAAGGGGCGAGGGAAGAAGAAAGCGGTGAAATGGAGTGGGGAAGAGAGTCGATTGCGGTGGCCGGGGGGTGGGTTTGGCTCTAAAATTGGGGCGGAGATCATGTCTATTAGCACGACTTCTATTGGTGAGTATCGGATTGAGCGGGAGCTGGGGGTGGGGAGTTTTTTGGCGCGGGAATCGAATGGGCGGCGGGTGGTGTTGAAGATGCTGGAGGGGGATTGCCTGTTGAAGGGGCAGTTGCATCCGATGATCAAGGATCGATTGGGGAGGGTGAGGGAATGGGCGCATCTGGGGGTGGCGAATTTGCATGGGGCGGAGCGGGATGGGGAGCGGGCGTTTTTGGTTTGGGAATTTGTGGAGGGGAAGACGCTGGAGGAATACCTGGGAGAAGAGGAACGGGAGCGGGGGAAGTTGGCAAAGATGGCGAGCGAGATTGTGTTGCACGTGGAGTCGTTGCATGCGCTGGGGATTGTGCATGGGGCGATTCATGGGCGGAATTTGATTGTGAGGCCGGATGGTGCGGTGAAGCTGACGCACGTGAGCCCGCTGCTTTATCACGAGGAGGGGGTGGATGTGGGGGCGCTGCGGGAGGTGTTGGGGGAGATGGGGTTTGAGAGTGGGGGGGAGGGGCAATCGCTGAAAGAGTTGCTGGAGGTGATTCGGCCGAAGGAATTTCAGATCGACGAGAAGGGCGCAGCGCCGGAGGGGGAGCATCTGCGGCGATGGGCGCTGATCGGGGCGATTGTGGCGGCGGTGATCGGGGCGGGGATGGCGTGGATGATTTGGAGGAATGCGGTGGGGCAGCAGCCACGTGAAGCAGCGGCCATGTTGGAAACGGGTTGTAGGGTTCGCTTCGCGAACCGGTTCGCAGAGCGAACCCTACAGAGTTGCCCACGCCACCCGAGCAGATCCCAACGGGGGAGTGGGGAGATTTTGTGAGCCAGGTTGGGCGATATCTCGAGCCGGAGTTGGTGGAGCATTTGAATCACATGCAACTCTCGGCGCGGTCGGTGGTGCAGGGGGGGACGATTGGGCAGCATCGCAGTCCGATCAAGGGGGCGAGCGTGGAGTTTCGGCAGCATCGGTTTTATGTGCCGGGAGATGAGCCGCGGCGGCTGGATTGGCGGGTTTTGGGGAGGACGGATCGGCCGTATGTGAAGGAATATGATGAGGAGACGAATCTCCGCGCGGTGTTGATGCTGGATGCCAGCGGGTCGATGGGATATGGCGGGGATTTTGGGAGCAAGTTTGATTATTCGGCGAGATTGCTGGCGGCATTTTCGTATTTGATGCTGGGGCAGAGCGAGAGTGTGGGGGTGATGGCGTGCGGGCAGGGTGGCGACGACTGGCTGGCGCCGCATTCGGGGCCGACGCAGTTGTCGCGGGTGGTGGATGTGCTGGAGCGATCGCGGCCGACGGGGGCGACGGGATTGCCGCGGGCGATGCATGATGTGGCGGATCGGCTGGACCGGCGGGGGCTGGTGATCATTTTGTCGGACTTTTTTGCGGATGCGGATGAGATTCGCAGCGGGTTGGCGCATCTGCGGCACGAGCGGCATGAGGTGGTGGCGGTGCGGGTGCTGGATCGGCACGAGCTGGATTTTCCGTTTCGAAATTGGACCAGATTCAGGGGGCTGGAGGGGGAGCGCGGGCGGATGATCGAGCCGGCGCTGGCGCGGCGGAGTTATAAGGAGAATTTTGAGCGGCATCGCAAGGCGCTGGAGGGCGCGTGTTTGGCGCTGCGGGTGGGATTGTTGTCGTTCGTGACGGACCGGCCGATTGTTGAGGGGTTGAGGAGGTTCATGATGCGAAGGTGAAGGTGGCGGAGAACACGGGCATTCCCGGCGCGCCGGGAGTGCCCATGCCACCCGGACCGAAGAGCCCCTCACCCCAGCCCTCTCCCCTGAGTACAGGGGCGAGGGAGAATGGACGGTGTGCTGAAGCACACCCTACCAGACGAGCTGCCAGTGGCACGTGTTAGAAGATGAGGACCCGAGTAATCAGGTGTTTTTGAACCCAACCATGCTCGCGGGAATTGGCGGGGCATCGCTGCCGCTGGTGTTGCACCTGTTGGCGCGGGCGCGGTATCGCAGTGTGGATTGGGGGGCGATGATGTTTCTGGAGGCGCGCGATCCGCGGCAGGCGGCGGCGGCGCGGTTGAAGGAGTGGGTGCTGCTGGCGACGCGGATGCTGTTGGTGGGATTGATCGCGGTGGCGCTGGCGCGGCCGGTGATCAGTAAGAAATGGGCGGGGCAGGAGGGGCGGGTTACGGCGGTGATTATTTTGGATCGGTCATACAGCATGGGATTTGAGGAGGCGGGGCGGAGCCGGTTTGCGCGGGCGCGGGAGGCGGTGTTGCAGATTTTGGCCGCGTTGAAGAAGGGGGATGAGGTGGCGCTGGTTACGTTGGGGGAGGGTGTGCAGGTGACGGAGCCGACGGCCAATTTGCAGACGCTGGCGCGGGATGTGGCGGAGATGGATGTGTCGAGCGGGGCCTCGGAGATGTCGCGGGCGCTGGAAGAGGCGAGAAGGATTCTGGATCAGCCGTCGCGCATCAATCGCGAGTTGTATGTGGTGACCGATCGGCAGGCGGTGACGTGGAGAAATCTTGAATCGGCGGGGGGATTTGCGCAGTGGATTTCGGACGAGCAGCGGCCGACGCATTTTTATGTGATACCGGTGGGGGGCGATGATGCGGACAATATTTCGATTGAGTCGGTGGAATTGGTGGAGCCGGTGGCGGTGAGGAATCAGTCGGCCGAGGTGGAGGTGAAGGTGCGGAATTATGGTTCGGCGACCCGCGCGGGGATGGAGCTGAATCTGGCGGTGATCACGCCATCCGATCTGCCGCGGAGAGCGAGTGATGCGGGGCGGCGGCTGAACAAGGAGCCGATGGTGGTGACGGTTGGGCCGCGCAGCTCGACAACGGTGCGTGTGCCGGTGACGTTTCGTGAATCGGGGTCGCACGTGCTGAGCGCTGAGATCAAAGCGCCGGGCCTGGAGGCGGATAATCGCTGTCAGACGGCCATCGATGTGACCGATCCGATTGAAACGCTGATCATCAGCGGCGATGAGCGGACGGATGAGATTCGGCGGGAATCGTTTTTCCTTCGCGTTGCGCTGGCGCCTTACTGGAGCCGGCGCGGCGGTGATCCGCACAAGTCAGGGGATTTGGCGGTCGTCACCATCAAGAATTCCAATGAGCTGGGGGGCATCAATTTTCGCGATTATCAGGTGATCATTCTGGCCAATGCGCCGCAGATCAGCGCGGAGACGGCGCGGGCGCTGGAGCAGCGGATTTATGAAGGGGGCGGATTGATCATCGCGCCGGGGAATCTGACCCGCGTGGATAATTACAACACGCTGCTTTATCGCGAGGGGTTGGGACTGCTTCCGGCGAAGTTGGAACCGTCAGCGCCGGGGGATGGCTCGCGGGCGACGGCGTTGCTGGGGTTGGAGCTGAGCCATCCGATATTTCGGTTTCGCCGGGGAAGCGATCCGCTGCCCGGGGCGGTCATTGGCCGATATTTTCCGGCGACGCCGAGGCAGGGTGATTCGCGCGTGCTGGCGACGTATGCGTCGGGGGAACCGTTTTTGATTGAAGGCCCGCGCGGGCGGGGGAGGGTGTTGCTGGTTACATCGCCGCTGGATGGAGACTGGAACACGCTGCCGCTCTATCCGTTTTATCTGCCGTTCGTGCAGTCGATGGTGCGATATGCGTGCGGCGTGTCGGCCGGCTCGCGGAATTTGTTGCCGGGCGATGCGATTGCGGTGAGCTTTGATGAGCCGATGGAGCAGATTCAGGCCTGGCGGAATGATGAGAAGCCGACGGTCAGCGAGGATCGATCGCAAATTCGCGTGACGGATACGCAGCAGCCGGGGGTGTATCGCATCGAAGCGAAGGGGAAGGCGGGCAAGGTGGTTCATTTTGTGGTGCAGAGCCCGCGCGGGGAATCGGATCTCACGCCGTTGACGGCGGAGCAGTGGCAGAAGCTGGAGCAGAATCTGGGATTCAAGAGAGTGGACATGGATCGGCAGAATCTGGGGCCGTTGCTGGTGGCCGAGCGGCGCGGGCGCGAGTTGTGGCTGGAATTGCTGATGATCGCGCTGGTGCTGGGCGTGGCGGAGATGGCGCTGGCGAGAGTGTGGACGACGGATATCTGATGAATTCATTGGCGAACATCACCTGGGGTGGGATTGAGCACTGGCCGGTGGCGCTGCTGGGGCTGGGGCTGGCGGCGGGCGGTGTGGCGCTTTTTTACGGGCAGCAGGCGCGGGCGCTGGCGATGCCGTGGCGATGGGTGCTGCCGGCGCTGCGGGTGAGCGCGCTGCTGGCGTTGGCGATTTCGATACTTCGGCCGGTGCTGATTCGGGCCAAGAGCAGCGAGGAACAGGGGGCGGTGCTGGTGTTATTCGATCGCTCGATGAGCATGTCGGCGCTGGACCGGACGCTGAGCAATGCGCCGGAGCGCGGCCGGGTGGTGGGGCATCTGGTGGCGCTGGCGGATGGGTTGGGGAAGCTGGTCGGCAGCTCGCGGATTCGGGCGATGGCGGATGTACACCGGGATATTCGGGGGCTGGAATTGCTGGCGGAGGATGTGGCGCGGACGCATCGTGAGGTGGAATATGCCAGGCTTTCGGGGCGCGATCCGCAGGAGGCGCACAAACGGTTTGAGGCGGCGATTGGGAATTTTCAGGGAGCGATCAGTCGCGCGCAAAGCGGCGCCAAGGCGCTTTCGCCGCGGCCTGCGGTGGTGGGATATCTGACGGAGTTGTCACAGTCGGTTCGGCCGGGGGCGGACCGGGAGAAATGGCTGAAGGCGACGCAGGAGACGATCCGAAAGGCCGTGGCGGCGGCGAGCCGTTCGCAGGAAGTGATTGGCGAGAAATTGTATCGCTCGGACCCGCAGGTGAGATTGGTGTGTGATGAATTGTCGAGGATGTCGCGTTTTGATTTGTGTTGGGAGGGGGCGTGCCGGCCGGAGGGGCTGTTTACCGGGCTGGCGCGGAATGCGCCGATCGTGGCGATGGGAATCGGCGATGAGATTTTGCCGATGACGCCGCGCAGAGCGGCCGGCTCCGCTCCTGAGTTTCCGGCCGAGCCCACCGGGGCAAGCAGCGACCTCACCGGCGGCATTCGCAAGGCGTTGCAACAACTGGGGCGGCAGCCGGTGCAGGCGGTGGTTTTGTTTTCCGATGGCCGGCAGGTTGGGGCGAGCGCGCCGATTCAATCGGGGCTTTTGGCATCGGGGGTTCCGATTTTCACCGTCTATGCAGCGCCGGCGCGGGTGCGCGACTTGTCCATCGCCAGGGTTGATATGCCGGCGTCGGTTTTTGTCGATGAGCAACTGACGGTGCGTGTGGAGCCGAAGAATCTGGGACTCGATGTCACTCGCCTCACCGGCGAGGCCACGGCCGGCGCGGGGGGCGAGCTGATAGCCCGCAAGCCGCTGCTGCGCGACAACAAGCTCGAGCCGCTCGAATTTTCCATGTCGTTCCGCAGCGCGGGCGTCGAGAAGATCACCATCAGCCTGCCGATTCAGGAAAATGAGTCGGCCACTTCGAATAACCAGGTGGATCGGTGGGTGAAAGTCCTGTCACAGAAACTGAAAGTGACGGCCATCTCCGGTTCGCCGGGATGGGATTTTCGATATTTGCGCGAATTGCTCTCGCGCACGCCGTGGGTGGAATTGCGCGACCCGATCGTCGTTCCCGGTGTGTCGGCGCTGGCGATGAGCGGCGAGGAACTGGGCCGGCAGGACCTGATCATTCTTAATGACGTTCCGGATGAGGCGCTGAATGTGGAGCAGTGGGAGGCGATCAGCCGGCTGGTTCACGAGCGCGGCGGCAGCGTCATTGTCATTCCCGGCATCTCGAATGTTCAACAGGAATACATGGACGAGGCGTTTTTGCCCTATTCGCCGGCCAAGGTTCGGCCGGCGTGGCGCACCTGGCCGGGGCCGACGCCTCACTATCGAATGGTGCCCGAGGCGAGCGCGGAGAATCTGGAATTTCTCAAGCTGGATGAAAACGCGGCGGTCAGCCGGCGGCGCTGGGAGGAATTGCCCAGCTTCTATCGCTTTCTGGCCATCCCCGAGCTCAAGAGCAATGTGCGAACGCTGCTGGTCGAGCGCGAGTCGCACAATCCGTTGTTGACCGAGACGCGGGTGGGGAACGGGCGGGCGTTTTTTCTGGCGATGAATGAAACCTGGCGCTGGCGGCGCGCATCGGGTGATCGAGAACAGGATCGATTCTGGCTGCAACTGGTGCGTCATGCGGTCGATGAGCCTTACACGCTGGCGAGCGAGCCGCTGTCGCTGGATTTGGAAAAAGTCGTGGCCGAGCCGGAGGAATCGATTCGGGTGCGGGCGCGGCTGACGACGCGCAAGCCGGCGGGGGGTTTTCCGAAGGAATTGCAGATGTCGATCGTGCGCGATGATGAGGAATTTCGCAGCGAGAAGCTGTCGGCCGTGGGCGCTGAGGGCGATG
>JBGPEF010000320.1:0-6621 GCA_041482675.1 Tepidisphaeraceae bacterium
AGCCGCGGGGAGTGGATAGAGGATAGAAGATAGAGGATAGCAAAACGCAAATGCCGACGTCTGAGAAATATCGCTGGGTTCATAAGCACCTGCTGACGGTGGAGGAACTGTCGGTGGAGGATATTCGCTTTGTCCTGGATACGGCGGATTCGTTCAAGGAGGTTTCGACGCGGTCGGTGAAGAAGGTGCCAGCGCTGCGGGGGCAGGTGATGGTGAATCTGTTCTTCGAGGATTCGACGCGGACGCGGACTTCGTTTGCGCTGGCGGCCCAGCGATTGTCGGCCGATATCATCGACTTTTCGGAGAAGACCAGCAGCACGAGCAAGGGCGAGACGCTGATCGACACAGCGCGGAACATCGAAGCGATGGGGGTGGATATCGTGGTGCTGCGTCATTCGGCCGCGGGGGCGGCACATCTGCTGGCGCGGTCGATCAAGTGCAGCGTCATCAACGCCGGGGATGGGGCGCACGAGCATCCGACGCAGGGATTGCTCGATCTTTACACGATTCGGGAGAGATTCGGGAAGGTGGAGGGGTTGAAGGTGGCGATTGTGGGAGACATCGCCAACAGCAGGGTGGCGCGGTCGAATTTGTGGGGGCTGAAGAAACTGGGGGCGGAGGTGATCCTGGTTGGGCCGCCGACGCTGTTGCCGAGATCATTTGAGCAGCTCGGGGCGAGAGTGGTGCATAATTTTGATGAGGTGATTGGGGAGGTGGATGTGATCAACATGCTGCGGGTGCAGTTTGAGCGGATCAAGACGAGTCAGTTTCCGTCGGTGAGGGAATTTACGCGGTTGTTTGGGCTCACGTGGGATCGGTTTCAGAGGTGCAAGAAGGATGTGTTCGTGATGCACCCGGGGCCGATGAATCGGGGGATTGAGATATCGTCGGACATCGCGGATGGGCCGCAGAGCGGGATATTGACGCAGGTGACCAATGGGTTGGCGGTGAGGATGGCGGTGTTGTATCTGGTGACGCAGGGGTGAGGATTCTTCAGCCACAGATGGGGCACCGATGCACAGATGCGCACAGAGCCCAATCGGTCTACGCATCGTCGTAGCACTGGCCTGGGTGTTCGCCGTCGCGCCGCCTACCGTCACTGCGGACCCGCAGAAGGGCGAGCCGGAGATCACGCCTGCCGACTGGCCGATGTACAACCACGACCCGGCCGGCTGGCGTTTCAATCCTGCTGAGAAAACGCTCGGCACCGCCAACGTCGGGAATCTCATCGAGAAATGGCGCTTCCCGGCGGCGGACTCCAAGGAGATCATCGGCGTCGTTCATGCCACGCCCACCGTAGTCGCGGGCGAGGTGTACTTCGGCACGGCCACGTTCCCGGCCTTCTATAAGCTCGCGCCCGACGGCACACTTCGATGGGTCTATCGCAACCCGGTTCGGAAAGCTGTGCTGCCGCCGACCGATGGCGCGCCGGTCACGGAGAAACTGCGCGGGGCGGCGGCCGAAGCCGGCATCTTCTCCTCAGCGCTGGTTGCGGACGGAGCCGTTTATTTCGCGGACACCGGCGGCTGGATGTACTGCCTGGACGCGGCGAGCGGCAAGGAGCGGTGGAAGGTGGATAGCCGTGCGCCGGAATTCCCCGGCACACACTGGAACAACCTCCTGATGGCCTCGCCGATTTTGGCCGACGGCAAGGTGGTGTTCGGCGGCGGGACCTTGGAGCAACTCTTCGCGGGGACCAAACAGTATGCCGGCAGCACCGGCCGCGGGTTCCTGGTGGCGCTCGATCCGAAAGCGGGCAAGGTCGTCTGGAAGTACGATGTCGGCCCAAAGCCGGAGAAACTCGATCCGCCCGTCGTCGTTACAGGGGATTGGGGCGAGTACAAGTTCGAGTACGGCCCCGCGACAAGCAGCGTCTGGTGTACGCCGTCGTACGATCCGGAAACGAACACTATTTTCTTCGGCACGGACGTGAACACGGCCCCGCGGCAGCCGACGAAAGACAATCCGGCCCTTCACACGGCGGACTCGTGCGCTATCGCCGCGGTCGATGCCGCGACCGGCAAACGCAAGTGGAACACGCAGATCAACCCGGGCGACCAGTGGACCAACGCCATGCGTGCCTACGACCCGAAAACCGGGCTTTACAAGGACCAGGCAATCGGCGACACGCCGAAGATTTTCAATATCGACGTGGACGGCGTGACGACGAAGGTCGTCGGTGCCGGCTGCAAGAATGGCGGCTTTTATGTCCTGCGCGCGGACAACGGCAAGCTCGTCAAGCATACGCCGGTATACAGCGGTCCGCCGACACATCCGCCGGCCAAACACGACCCGCGCGTGCTGGCACTGCCCAGCCCCATCGGCGGGTTGCAATCCGGCTGCGCCACCGACGGCCGCACGATCTTCACGAATGGCATCGATGCCCTGCGATTGGGCACTCAAGACAGGCCGGACGCGAGCGGACAAGTGCCGACGGGAGGACGCGTGACGGCGACCTCAATCGATCTCGCAACAGAGCGGTGGCGTCATGATCGCCCGAGAATCCCCGAGATGGGCGGCACGCCCGAGAAGCCGATGTACAAGGACGTTGGCGACATCGTCGGATCGGGCATCGCGGTGGGCAACGGTGTTGCCTATTTCACCGCCGTCGGCAGCGGCAAACTGATCGCCCTCGACGCCGCGACCGGCGCGCTCCTCAAAGAGATCGATCTGGGGCCAGTGTTCGCGGGGCCATCCCTGTCGCGCGGCCGGGTTTACGTCGGCGGCGGTAACACGCTGTGGAATCCCAGTGAATTCGAATGTTTCTTCCCCAAGAAGTTCACCGGCGGCATCCGCTGCTTCGGTTTGCCCGGCGAGGATGAGATCGACAGGCTCGGGAAGGGCACTCAGTGAAGGAACCACTATGGCTCTCAGGCGAATACTCGTGACGGCTGTGTTGACTCTGTTGGTGGCCGCGTCTGGACTGTCAGCTCAGGAAAAGCCGGCGGACTTCAAGGTTCCGGATGATGTAACCTTCCGCACCGCCGACATCAGGAGCGAAGGCACGCGCATCGCCGCGGAAATTTTCGCGCCAAAGAACCCCAAAAGCGACAAGCTGCCCACGATCGTCATGAGCCACGGTTGGGGCGGCATTGCGACGGCGCTTCGGCCCGACGGCATTGCCTTCGCAAGGGCCGGATACCTGGTCGTCACCTTCGACTATCGCGGATGGGGCAACAGCGACTCGCGGCTGATCCAAACTGGTAAAAAGATTGAGATGAAGGACGGCAAGTTGATTGCCGAGGTGAAAGAGGTCCGCGAGGTCGTGGATCCGATCGACCAGACCGCCGACATCATGAACGTGATCCACTGGGTTGTCGGGGAGAAGCAGTGCGACGCCCAGCGCCTGGGCATCTGGGGGTCCTCCTTCTCGGGCGGGCACGTCGTGTACGTTGCAGCGCGCGATCCCCGGGTGAAAGCCTTCGTCAGCCAGGTCGGCTCCATGGACGCCCGCTGGGTGATCGCCAATCCGGCGATACGGAATCACACTTTCGGCCAGGGCACCGCGCGCTCGCAAGGGAAGATCGGCTATCCAGATCCCGGCGCGAAGTTCAACAACATGAACGGGCAGCCCGTCTGGGAAAAGCTGATGCAGTACGCGCCCATCGAGGATATCGGCCGGTGTACCAACTGCGCGAAGCTGTTCATCATCGCCGAGAAAGAGGAACTGTTCGACAACAAGGATCACGCGATCCTGGCTCATGATCGCGCCGCGGGGGTGAAGAAGATCGTTGTCATCAAGGACATCAAGCACTACGGCATTTACAACGAGGCCCGAGAGCAGGCGCAGAAGGAAGCGATCGGCTGGTTTGACGAGCATTTGAAGAAGTAAATCCGGCAGAATGCTCAAATGGCAGGCGTGGGGCGGGAATTCAGCGGCGGCCCTTGGCTTTCTTGGTTTTCGCGGGAGCTTTGCTTGCGCTCTTCCGGGCTTTGCCCGTTTCCAAACTTCTAAGCGCCTGCGCCGCCCGGCTGGCTTCATCCGCCCGGTAAAAGCCGATGTAGGTGACGAACTTGCCGTCAATCGCCGCGGCGGAAACGCCACGAAGATTGATCCCCAGCTCAGAAATGGCCCGCAGCATGCGTTCTCCGATTCCCGGCTGGTCCGGACCCTCGACGCGCAAGGTCGGAACATCCATCGCCTTGCTAAAGCCCGAGCCGCTCGCCGCATCCTCGGCCGCCTTTCCCTTGATCGGCGACACAAAGACAACGCCTTTGCCCGGCTCCTCCGGCCGGCGGCGGGCGATCACGAACTCCAGGTTGGCGCCACTTTTGGCCAGGGCTCCCAATTTGTCGGCCAATCCTCCCGGCGTATCGGGAAGATCTCCGGCCCAGACGATTTGTGCGGTCACTTTCAGTGCCATGCAAGCTCCTTCCGGATCAAGAAGTCACCATCAAAGCATGATGAACCCGCCACGTCCAGATCAACGCGAGAATCACGAGGCAGGCTTGTCCTTTCGCATGATGAAAAGGTAATTGAACCCGCGGAGAAAAGATCTCGTTCTTCGGCGGATGGCCGTGTTGTATCTGGTGAGGCAGGAATGAGTTTCCATTACTTTTTGTAATATCAATATTGACTTCAGCCGATCGTGATTACATAATGTAATTCCAGTGCGAGTCATCAAGCCATCGACGGTCCGGGCGTTCGAGCGGAAGCATCCGGATGCGGCTTCGGCGCTCGAATACTGGCTGGAGGTTGTGGAGGCGGCCAAATGGAAGCAACTGCACGACGTGCGGCAATCGTTTCGATCGGCCGATGAGGTGAAGGTGAAGAGCAAGCGGACGGTGGTTGTGTTCAATATTGGGGGGAACAATTATCGGCTAATCGCTGCGATTCATTACAACGTCGGGAAGGTGTTTATCCTGCGATTTATGACGCACGCGGAATATTCGAAAAATCGCTGGAAGGATGAATTATGAAAGCAACGAAGGTTCGATTTGTTGACATGCCGATCGATTATGCGGGATTGGTGGCCCTCTATCCGCCTCGGCCGCTGCACGATGCGGTCGATGAGCGGAATGTGGAAGAGATCGTCAATGAAATGGCAGGGCATCAGCTGAGCCGGGACCAGGAGGACTATTTGAACCTGATGTCTGATTTGCTGCTGAAATCTCAATCGGGAAATCGGCCCGCGCGGTCGAGGCCGCGCCCGGTCAATGAGCGGCTGAGATACCTCATGGAGCAAAGCGAAATGAGCCGCGGAGAAATGGCGGAGTTGCTGGATTGCTCGCAGCCGCTGGTGTCGCTGATGCTCTCGGGGAAGCGCGGTCTCAGTAAAGAGAACGTCAAAAAGCTTGCCGAGCGGTTTAAGTTGGATGCCGCCTATTTTCTTTGATCTTTGAGATTAGTCTCGAGGGGCTTTTGCATGATGAACAGATAATTAAACCCCCGCAGGAAAAAATTGCCTTCTTCGGCGGCCTTGCGGTAGTTGCCCATTTCCAATGTTTTGTTGTGGCGGGTGACGGCGATGATGTCGATGGGTGCGAAATGTTGGCGGAGACGGCTGAAAAGTTCAAAGCCGATGGGATAAAAGCCCTTCCCTTTGACGAACGAGTCGCTGACGTAAAGGGCCATGTGATGGGCGGGACGGAGGATGCGGTGGATCTCGGAGAAGACCTGTTCCATGGCTTTGTAATATTCGGGGCTGGAGGCATCCAGCTTGCCGATGTCGCGGGGATCGGGGCCGTAGTCGATGTGGGTGGAGTAGGGGGGGTCGATGAAGACGAAATCAACCTTGTTGGTTAATTCGGGCGGCAGCTTGCGCGCGTCGACGCGGAAGATGTCTTTGCGGGTGGGGTGGGTGTCATAGCCGAGAGACTTACGATTGAGGTCGCGGGCGACATCCAGCGTCGTGCCGCTGCCAGCGCACGGATCGACGACCAGGTCGCGTTCCTTGGTGTAGCGCTGGAGCAGGTTCCAGATGATGTAGCTGGGGGTTGCGCCGGCGTAGTTGGGATCGCCCTGGACGCCTTCGCCGTAATGCTGGGAGGGATAGTCCCACAGCGTGGTGGGCTGGATGCGAAGGGGGGGCTTGCGGAATTTCATCGCTGAGGATTCTAGAGAAGTTGGTGGGCAGTGCCCACCCTACAGAGGAATTGGCGGTTCGCTTTACTAATCGCCGCTCATGCCGCATGATTCCGGACGGCACATGGCGTCATTGCTGATCAAGAATGGGACGATCCTCGATCCGTCGCGAAATCTGGAACGCAGGGGGGATGTTTTTATAAAGGATGGCAAGATCGCGACCATGGGGGCGGGCGACAAACCGGATCGCGTGATCGATGCCGCCAATTGTTACGTCACGCCGGGGCTGATCGACATTCATGTTCACTTTCGCGAGCCGGGGGATGAGGAGGAGGAGGATATCGCCTCCGGGTCGGCCGCGGCCGTTGCGGGGGGATTCACTACTGTCTGCTGCATGCCCAACACCAAGCCGCCGCTCGATAACGAGGGGCAGATTGAATTTATTCTGCGCGAGTCGGAACGCGTGGGGCTGGCCAATGTTTATCCGGTGGGGGCGATTACCAAGGCGAGGGAGGGGAAGGAACTGGCCGAGTTGGCGCTGATGCAGCAGCGCGGGGCGGTGGCGTTCTCGGATGATGGCGTGGGGGTGGCGGATG
>JBGPEF010000321.1:0-6619 GCA_041482675.1 Tepidisphaeraceae bacterium
AACGACGTCGATGGCGACTCGTCGGACTGGATCGAGATCTACAACCCCAGCGACCAGAGCCTGAACCTCGACGGATACTTCCTGACCGATGACACCGCGGTGCTCGACTTGTGGCGGCTTCCGGCGGTGAATGTGGGTCCCGGAGGATATCTGCTCGTCTTCGCATCGGGGAAAGACCGAGCGATTCCCGGGCAGGAGCTGCACACCAACTTCCTGCTGAATGCCAACGATGGGTATCTGGCGCTGGTTGGGACGGATCATACGACGGTCTTGTCGGACTACACCTACCCGCAGCAGCTCACGGATGTCTCTTATGGCTTGTCGCTGGATACGCAGGTGACGCACCTGGTGAATACGGGGGCGTCGGTGAAGGTCTTCGTGCCGACCAATGGGTCGCTGGGGACAACGTGGACGACGCAGGCGTTCAATGATGCAACGTGGACGACGGGGACCACCGGCGTGGGATACGACCTGAACATTCCGCCGCCGCCGATCAGCGGGTGGACGGTGAAGATGGTGGACTTCAACGAGGGGATCGCGGACATTCCGACGGCGACGCGGATACTCAGCGGGGATACCAGCGGGTATACGGTCACGTTTACGGGCTTCAAGGACTATGGGGTGGTGAACCTCGGGCCGGGCGGAAACTACAGCCCGGATGACCTGTTGCCCAATGGGGCGACGGATGGGGAGCAATACGCGCTGCGGGCGACGGCCAACGTGTTCATCCCGGCGGGGACGTGGAGCTTTGACGTGGGAAGCGACGACGGGATCAGCCTGACGATTCCGGGGGCGACGTTTACCAATAAGATAAACCAGAACACCAACGGAGTGACGACGGTTCGGGCGGACACGATCTATTACAGCGCGCCGCGCGGGCATGCGCACACGTCGGGAACAGTCACGGTGGGGCCGGGCGGGCTGCAAACGACGATCACGCTCGATTTTTATGAGAACGGCGGGGGCGACGATGTGGAGTTGTCGGTGGCGTCGGGGCAACAGGCGTGGGGTGGCGCGTTCGTGCTGATGGGCGATGGGGTGCTGCCGGGGTGGACGGTGAAGACGACCTCGAGCCAGCCGCCGCCCAATTACCTGAGCCTGATCAACACCAATACGCAAGCGGCGATGTTGAACAACAATGCGTCGGCGTTGATGCGCCTCCCGTTCACCGTGGAGAACCCGGCGGATTGGGATTTCCTGAAACTGCGGATGAAGTATGACGATGGGTTTGTGGCGTATGTGAACGGCACTTTGGTAGCGCAGCGGAATGCGCCGGCGTCGGTGAGCTGGAATTCGGCGGCGACGCAGGCGCATCCGGATGCGGATGCGTTCATTTACGAGGACATCAACATCCCGCTGAGCACGCTGGTGGCGGGAGTGAACGTGCTGGCGATCCAGGGGCTCAATGAGACGCCGGGGGATGAGGATTTTCTGATTTATCCGGAGCTGGAGGGGGTGAAGATCGTTGCCACCAACCAGCGGTATTTCCAGACGCCGACGCCAGGGGCGGCCAACAGCACATCGACCATCACGGGCGTGGTGGCGGATACGAAATTCAACCAGGAGCGCGGGTTTTATGACACGCCGTTCCAGCTTGGCATCACCACGACGACCGTGGGGGCGGAGATTCGCTATACGCTGGATGGCAGCGCGCCGACGTTCAACACCGGGTTGGTTTACAGCGGGCCGATCCTCGTCAATCAAACAACGGTGATTCGGGCGGCCGCGTTCAAGCCGGGGTTCATCTCGACGAATGTCGACACCGAGACGTACATTTTCACGAGCGATGTGATCACGCAGTCGCCCACTGGGCAGGCGCCGGCGGGATGGCCGGCGAGCTGGACGCCCAATACGACCGACTATGGGATGGACCCGGATGTCGTGAACAATCCGACGTACAGCGGGACGATCCAGAATGACCTGAAGACGCTTCCGTCGTTTTCAATAGTGATGAACCTGAACGATCTGTTCGGGCCGACTGGGATCTATTCCAATCCGGGCGGGGATGGCAAGATTTGGGAGCGGCCGGGCTCGATCGAGCTGATCAATCCGGACGGGAGCCAAGGCTTTCAGATCAACGCGGGAATTCGTCTGCGTGGCGGATTCAGCCGGAGCACGGACAATCCGAAGCACGCGTTTCGGTTCTTTTTCCGCGATGAGTATGGGGATGGGAAGCTGAATTATCCGATGTTCGGGCCGGATGGGGCGCAATCGTTCGACACGTTCGACCTGCGGACGTTTCAGAATTATTCATGGAGCTTCCAGGGGGATTCGAACGGGATTTTCATGCGCGACGTGCTGGCGCGCGACGCGCAAATTGCGATGGGCCAGCCGGGGGAACGGGGCGACTATTTCCACCTGTATATCAATGGGCAGTACTGGGGCGTTTTCAACACGGATGAACGGCCGGAGGCCAGCTATGGTGCTGCGTACTTCGGCGGCACTGCTGACGACTATGACACGATCAAGCCAGCGCCGGACAATGGGTACAGCATTTACGCCACGGACGGGAACATGGCGGCGTGGACGGATTACTGGAATCAGGTGGTTGCGCTGAAGGCGCTGGCCGACGGGGGGCAGGATACGAATGCGGCGTACTTGAAGTTGCAGGGGAAGAATCCGGATGGTACGCGGAATCCGGCTTATCCGGTCCAGCTGGATGTGGACAATCTGATTGACTACCAACTGAACATCTTTTATGGCGGCAACCTGGATGCGCCGCTGTCGAACTTTTTGGGGAACACCAGCCCGAACAATTTCTTCGCGCTGCGCAACCGCAATGGAGATGCAGGGTGGAAATATTTCGTTCACGATGCCGAGCACACGCTGCTGAACGTGAATGAGGACAGGACGGGGCCGTGGTATATCAGCACGGGCTCGGGCGTCCTGCCGCTGGGCAAGAGCAATCCGCAGTCGATTTTTGAGATCCTGGAGCTGAATCCGGAATTCCGGGTGCGGGTGGCGGACCGGATGCACAAGTGGTTCCACAATGACGGGGTGCTGACGCCGGCAAAGTTCACGGCGATGTTCACGGCCCGCGAGGCTCAGTTGGATCGCGCGGTGGTGGGCGAATCGGCCAGGTGGGGCGATGCGAAGGTGGCGGTGCCGTATACGCGCGCCACGTGGCTGAACGCGGTGAACAACGTGCTCAACAACTACCTGCCGAATCGGACGCAGGTGGTGTTCAATCAGCTTTCGGCTGATGGGCTTTATCTGCCGACGCCGCCGCCGAATTTCAGCCAATATAACGGGACGATCGGCAGCGGATTCTCGCTGACCATGACCAATCCGGGCCCGGCGGGAACGATTTATTACACGACCAACGGCGCCGATCCGCGGCTGTTTGGCGGCGGGCTGGCGGCGGGAGCGCAGACTTACGGTGCGCCGATCGTTTTGAATGGAACAACGACGGTGAAGGCGCGGGTGCTGCTGAGCGATGGGAGCTGGAGCCCGGTGACGGAATCGACGTACACGTTCAATCTGTCAGCGCTGCGGGTGACAGAGGTGAATTACAATCCGGCGATTCCGGTGGGCAGCACATATCTGTCGCAGGATTACGAGTTCATCGAGCTGCAAAACACCGGGGCGACGCCGCTCAATCCGGGCGGGGCGACGTTCACCAACGGGATCACCTACACGTTCCCGAGCATGACGCTGGCGGCGGGGGCGCGGATTCTGCTGGTGAGGAATGTGGCGGCATTTGAGAGCCTGTATGGGACTGGTTTGCCGATCGTGGGGACGTTCACGGGCGCGTTGAATGACGCGGGTGAGCAGATCACGCTGAGCCAGGGAAATTCGACGGTCTTCGATTTCACATTCAATGATGCGTGGTATCCGATCACGGATGGGGGTGGATATACGCTGACGGTTCTCAACGCGAACGAAGCGCCCGCGCTGTTGAGCCTGGCGGCGGGATGGCGGGCCAGTAACGTGGTGAATGGCACGCCGGGCACGGCTGACAGCGGGCCGACGCCGGGCGTGGTGATCATCAATGAAGTGATGTCGAACCCGACGGCGGCTCCGGGCGATTATATTGAGCTGAAGAACACGTCGGCAGCGACGGTGAATATTGGCGGGTGGTGGCTGAGCAATGATCCGCTGGATCTGAAGAAGTATCAGATCGCGGCGGGGACGACGATTGCGGCGGGCGGGTATCTGGTATTCAACGAGACGAATCACTTCGGCAATCCGGCCGCGCCGGGGACGGTGACGGCGTTTACGATCAGTGATTTGGGCGATGATGTTTTTCTGTCGAATCCTGGCGTGGGGGCGAATCTGGGCGGATACCGCGAGCACGTGGACTTTGGGGCGGCCGCGCCGGCGGTGCCGTTTGGCGTTTACACCAAGAGCACGGGGGGGACGGATTTTGTGGCGATGAGCACACCGACGCCGGGGGCGGCCAATGCGCTGCCGCTGTTTGGGCCGGTGGTGATGAGCGAAGTGATGTATAACCCGCTGGGCTCGACCAATGAGTTCATCGAGCTTCAGAACCTGACGGGGTCTTCGTTCTCGCTGTACGATGCGGCCAGCGGGAATGGGTGGAAGTTCAATGAAGGGGTGGATTTCACGTTCGGGCCGGGCGATGCGATTGCGGCCAATGGTTTTGCGCTGGTGGTGGGGATCGACCCGGCGTTGTATCGCAGCACCTATGGAATTCCGGCGAATGTGCCGATTTTCGGGCCGTGGGTTGGGAATCTGGATGACAATGGCGAGAACATCAAGTTCTCGAAGCCGGGGACGCCGCAGGGGCCGATCGTGCCGTACATCATTATCGATCAGGTGCATTACAACGATAAAGCGCCGTGGCCGACGGCGGCCGACGGGCTTGGGGCATCGCTGACGCGGACGCCGGCATCGGCCTATGGGAACGACGCGGGGAACTGGACGGCCGGGCCGGATGGTGGAACGCCGGGCATCGCGTTTTTGGCGCCGGGGAATCCTTATGCGCTATCGGCGACGGTGACGGGGACGAGCACGGTGACGTTGAACTGGACGGACTTTGCCAATTCGGAGAACGGGTTCAAGATCGAGCGCTCGACGGACAACGTTAATTTCACGCAGGTGGGGACGGTTTTGCAGAACGTGACGACCTTCGGCGACAGCGGGTTGTCGTCTGCGACGCGGTATTTCTATCGGGTGCGGGCGTATAACAATGCGGGGAATTCGGCTTATTCGAACAGGGCGAGCGCGCTGACCACGTCGAGCCAGACGATCCGGCTGGTTGGCAAGGCGAACCCTGATCCGTTGATCCCGGGTGATGTGTTTGCGGATATGTGGAGATACAGCCAGATCAACAAGGATCTGGGAACGGCGTGGCGAACGGCGGGTTATGCGGAGCCGGCCGCTGATGGATGGGCGGGGCCGAGCGCGGGGCTTCTTTACAACGAGACGGCTACGCTGCCGGCGCCGAAGAGCACGCCCCTGAATCTGATCACCGCTCCGGCCACGACCGACACCGCGACTTATTATTTCCGGAAGCATTTCAATCTGAGCGTGAGTCCGGCGTCCATTACCTCGCTGACGCTGTCGTCGGTGCTGGACGATGGGATGATCGTGTACATAAACGGGACGCAGGTGTTCAGCCTGGGAATGCCCACCAATGTGCCAATCACTCACAACACCTACACCAACGGGTGCTTCGTGGCCGGGTGCAATCCGATACCCAATGGGCGGACGGTGGGTGATGGGGCAGTCGAAACCGCCAATCTTCCTTCCAGCACTTTCGCCGCGCTGGTGTCGGGGGACAATGTGATCGAGGTGGAGGTGCATCAGGCCAGCGCCACCAGCAGCGATATCACATTTGGGCTGACGCTGACGGCGACGGCCAATGCATCGGCGGCGACGGTCACGCCAGACATTGTGGATGTGACCCCGGACCCGCGGCCGAGCGGCGTGGACACGGTCACGATCAACTTCAACCAGGCAGTGAGCGGATTTGACCTCACCGACCTGACGCTGAGCCGCAACGGCGGGCCGAACCTGCTGTCGCCCTCGCAAACGCTGTCGAGCAGCAATGGCGGGCTGAGCTGGACGCTGGGGAATCTCAAGTCGCTGACGTTTGTGGCGGGGAATTACACGCTGGTTCTGCTGGCGGGGAATTCGGGAATCGCGGCGACGGCGGGAGGCACCCCGATCGGGCCGGACGCGCTGGATACGTTCCAGGTGACGACGACATCGATTGCGGGAACGACCGGGAGCGATAATTTTTATCTGCGGGTCAATGGATCGACGTTTGAAGTGTTCCAGACGATTCCGCCGACGGGATCGCCGACGTATACGGTGCCGATCAACGAGATTTCATCGCTGACAATCACGGGCGATACGGGGAATGACGTGGTGGAATTGGGATCGACGCTGCCGTTCGAGCCGGTGTTCACCGGTGGCGGCGGGACGGACCGGCTGGTGGTGGATGTGGGGAACAAGAGCATCGGGACCGATCTGCTGGGCAGCAGCGTGGAGGAACTGGTGGCGGGAGGGACTTCGAATATCACGTTTACCGTGCCGCAGCACCTGTCAGCGCTGACGTTGAATAACACAGCGCGGGTGACGCTGGCGAACGGGGCGGGGCAGTTTATTGACACGAGCGCGGTGACGCTGGCGGCCGGTGCGGTGCTGGATC
>JBGPEF010000322.1:0-6593 GCA_041482675.1 Tepidisphaeraceae bacterium
CCACCATCCTGCGCGCTTCCATTGAGCATCTGCCAGCCCGATGCGGTGTATCGCGCGACATAAATCTCATAATTCCCATTGCGGGCATCCGCCCAGGCGATGTATTTCCCGCTGGCCCCGGCCGCGACGGCAGACTCGATGGCCGCCGCCCTGCTCGCACTCGCGCCCATGCCGCTGGCCGAACTTGCCAACTCATTCCAACGGCCCAAATAGCCAACACCCGTCGGCAGTGTCCCGCCGGAATGCAAAACGGTTGTCACCGCCCCCAGCGTCGGCGGCGCAGTCGGTGTTGGCGGCACAAAATCGTCCGGATTGACACCTTCACCCGCGCCATAGTTGACGAAATTGCTTGTCCCACCGCCGGGGGTGATCTGGTCATCATCCCCTTCGCCAAAGAGGAGATCATTACCGCCCTGGCCAAAAATCTGGTCGCGGCCGGAACCGGCCTCGTTGGCGTTGGTCCCAAAATCGCCGTAGATGTAATCGACGGCATTGTCATCGCCCGCCCCGCCGCTGCGGTGGCCAAAAATCACATCATGGTTCGCCCCGCCGAGCAGCAGATCGGGACCCTCATCTCCGCTTATCAAATCATCGCCGGCCCCGCCATCGACGGTATCGGCACCGAGCCCGCCCGACGCCGTGTCGTTCCCGCCATTTCCAAAGATGCGATCGCGTGCCGGGCCGCCGATCAGGTTGTCAGCGCCATCATCCGATCCGCGCAAAACATCATCACCATCGCCGCCATCGATTGAATCGATCGTCCCGCCGCCGCCGAGCAATTCATCATTGCCCAGGCCGCCGCTGATGGAATCCGCATCCCCCCCGCCATCCAGAAAATCATCGCCGCCGTCTCCGGCGATCCCATCGTGGCCGCCCTGGCCAAAAATCTTATCGTTTTCGCTGCCGCCGCTGATGGTGTCATCGCCGATTGGCGCGCCGTAAATCAGATCGGCCCCGGCATCGCCGAAAATCTGATCGCCCATCAATCCGACGCCGCCGAAAATCCAGTCATCGCCGCCCGCGCCGTGCACGAGATCCCGCCCGGCGCCGCTGTCGATCGAATCATTTCCTTCCCCGCCGGTGATATTGTCCGCCCCGCGCAGTGCATCGATCGTGTCATCCCCGGCGCCACCGTCGATGATGTCGCCGAAGAAAACCGCATCGCCGAAATTGGGATCGACATCGGCCCCATCGTCCGATCCGACGATCTGATCGTTCCCATCGCCGCCCAGGAGCGATTCGCCCACCCCACCGCCGGCAATCAGGTGATCATCGCCGGCATCGCCGCCTAGCGTGTCCACACCCAGGCCGCCATCCAGCAAATCCGCGCCGCCATTTCCAAAGAGCTGATCGTTGCCATTCTCCCCATAGATCTGATCGGCGGCATTGTCATCGCCAACGTCACTAACAGAATGGCCATAGGCGATGTCATTTCCATCGCCGGTGAAGATCAGATCTGCGCCGCCATCGCCCGAGAGATTGTCATTCCCCGCGCCGCCGATGATTTGATCGGCGTCAGCGCCGCCGGATGCCGTGTCATCGCCCCCCTCGCCGCGGATCACATCGCTGCCGGGATCGCCGAAAATCAGATCGCCATCATCCCCGCCCCAGATTCGATCCTTTCCATCATCGCCGTGGATCGTGTCAATGCCCACGTTGCCATGGATGTCATCATCATCCGCACCGCCGCTGATGTTATCGGCGCCGCCCTGGCCGTAGATCAGGTCGTTGCCACTGCCTCCAGCGATGATGTCGGCCCCGTTTCCACCGATCAAAATGACCGATCCGATGATCCCATCATCCCCCAAAATGGTGTCGTTCCCACCCTCGCCCATGATTGAATCGCCGCCATTCTGATCGAAATCGACCGCACCGCCGCCCACGAGCTTGTCATCCCCATCGCCGCCCAGAATTGTGTCATTGCCGCTGTTCCCCTCGATGTAATCCGCGCCCTCCTTGCCGTCGAGCACATCATTGCCACTGTCGCCGTTGATCACATCCGCGGCGTCGCCGCCTGTCCCGTCGGATGATCCGCCAACGATATTGTCGTCGCCTTCATTTCCATGAAGCGTGTCCGAACCCCCGCCGCCTTTGATCTGGTCGTTCCCCAACTCGCCCGAGAGGACATCGTTATCCCCATCGCCAAATACCGAATCGTTGCCCGTCGCCGCGAGCACCAGATCGTTCCCGTCGCCGCCGTGTATCAAGTCGGCCCCGCCAATCGTCGGATCGGTGGTCTGCACACTGATCACCAATCCGAAAAAGAGCGCAATGCTTCCCTGGTCACCCAGGATGATGTCATTTTCCGCGCCACCGTCGATAAAGTCGGCCCCATCGCCGCCAAAGAGATAGTCCCGGCCGCCGCCGCCGTCGATTGTGTCATCGCCACCGGTTCCTGGCGCGGTTGTCGCAATCCCGCTACTACTAACGATCCCCTCATCCCCGATCACCACATCATTCCCACCCACGCTTCCGGGCCCGAAAATTCCACCCTCGCCGGCCAGATTATCTCCGAACGCCCCACCCAATACCGTGTCATCTCCGGCGTTCCCCCAGGCCGTGTCAGGGCCGCCGCCGCCGTTTCGCGTCGTCTGAATCACACCACCGCTGATCGACCCGTTGTCTCCGATGACAATGTCGTTGCCGATACCCCCTGAGATCCAATCCGCCCCGTCCAATTCACCGTTCAGGCTTGCGATATTCAGCGTTCCGCCAATGACCCAGTCGTTTCCGCCTCCACCATTCATAATGTCGATGCCAGCGCCGCCTTCGAGGATGTCGTTTCCATCCCCGCCGAAAACCAGATCGTTGGCGCTCTCGCCGAAAAGCCGGTCATCCCCATCGCCGCCGTAAACCGCATCGGCATCCGCCCCGCCGTGCATCGTGTCGTTGCCCCCGCCGCCATCCATATTGTCAGCGCCCAGGTCGCCCCACAGATCATCCGCCCCACCCTCGCCGAGGATGTAATCCGAATCATCCCCGCCATGGATCAGGTCATTGCCTTCGCCGCCGGCGAGTTGGTCGCCGCCTTTTCCACCGTCGATTGTGTCGTTGCCATCGCCGCCTTCGATGCTGTCGCTTCCGTTATCGACGATGGCCGGATCATCCCCCAGGATCAGATCCGCGCCGGCCCCACCGTCGAGGAAATCGTTGCCGGTATCGCCGTGCAGGACGTCATCCCCGTCATCGCCCATCAACTCGTCATCGCCCGTGCCGCCCGTCAACTGATCATTTCCCTGCCCGCCGGAAACCGTGTCGTTCCCACCCTCCGCCGATCCCGGCAGATCGCCAATGATCGTGTCATTCCCCTCATCGCCCTCAATCTCATCATTGCCCTTCCCGCCTTCAATATAATCATCACCCGCGCCGCCGATGAGCGAGTCATTCCCATCCCCACCGTACAGCTCATCGCGATTCTGCCCGCCGCTCAGCTCGTCATCGCCGGCTCCGCCGATCACCGTCGCCCACTGCTCACCGGCCGGCAGCAGCACATCTTTCCCGCCCAAAGCGGCCAGCGTGTCATTCCCATCGCCGCCCACCAAATCCACCCTCGAAATCACATCGTCATAAATAATGACGGTGTCATTTCCCGCGTTCGCATCGCCGACGATCATCTGCACGCCGCCAAACATCCGCTGGCCGTTGGGCCCGGTGACGATCACCACTTCGCCATCCGCCGTCGTGTCAAAATGCTGAACCGTGACGGTGTCGTTGCGGTTGTAGTTTCTCAGCCCGGTGGATGGATTGACGGTGAAGGTTCCGATGTATCCATAGCCCCCATCGGCATCCAGATCGAGTATCCCGCCATCCACCATGGTGATTTGCGGCGGCTCGACATTGCTGCACTGGTAGGTGTAATCCACCAGCTTGATCTTGGCGATGTTGAAATGCCAGGTCTTCTTAAACGGCCATACCCCCACCGACAGTTTCGCCTTCAGCTCCGCGCTCAAATCGCCTTGAAGGACGAAGAAGCACGTGGGCAGTTCGTTGATGAACTCCTGGAGCCGAACTTTTCCATCATTGTCCGGGTCCGCGAGGTCGATGTTCACCGTTGCCGTCAGGCCCCCGCCCACGCCGGCCGAAACGAGAATCAGATCGATCTCTCCAAACGCCTCGATCGTCCCGGTAACCACAACCTCCGGCACATCGTCTCCCGTACCGTCCGGATTCTTGCGATCGCTGACGAAAAACCCGTTGAAGAGATCTTCCGGATTGGTCCGGTTGTGTGCGAAATAATCCTTGAAGCCTTGCGTGTCGTATCCAAACCCAAAATCGGCCGTCACACCCAGGCTTCCGCCCAATTCCACGCCCAGCGGCCCGATGATCGGGAATGACTGGCTGATCGAAAAGCTCAGGTCCAGTTTCGGCATGTCAAAGAGGAACAGGTCGGCATTCTGCCCCATCAGCAGTTTGATCGCCGACGCGGGATTCTCCAGCAGGGGGAATTTGAGCCCGCCGCCGGGCACGCCCTTCATCTCATTGATTTTGGCCTTCGCCGCCGGCTGCAACTGATCCACCGGCGCAACCGCCGGCGGTGTGATCGCTGGATTGACCCCGGTCAAATCCGTCAACTGCCGCGGATCGGCCGATCCAAGCGTAAAGCTCCCCAGGTTGATCTTTCCGCTGGTCGAGAAGCTCGATAGCGCATCCTGCAAATCGAAGACTGTGTCGATCGCCTGGATAAACTCCGGATGCACCACCCCCAGCACCCCAGCCAATTCCAGCAGCGTGACCATTCCGTTGTGATCGCTATCAAACAGATCGCGCGCGGGCCCCAGGTCTGACAAGATCGGCAGCCGCCGCTCGAGCATGTCGCGCACCGGCTTGATCGGCCCCAGCACCGCCTCCACCTTGTCGACGATCGGCTTGACGTAATTGCTGAAAAATTCCCCCGCATCCAGCTTGATGTTGTTGAACGCGATGTGCGGCACCCCGCCAAAATCGCGGGCATCGCCGCCCGGATCGGCGTTCACAAACGCCCAATCGAGATGGAAATCCGCCTCCAGCTTGGGGAAATGCGCCACCGCCGGCATCGTCACATCGGCCTTCAAATTGACGTCAACGCCGGTGCTGTCAAACTTGCCCTTCACTACATTCGCCAGGTTCAATCCGGGCGATTGGAGATCATTGAACGTCAGCCGATTATTCGGGCCGACCGGGTCGAGCAGATCGACCGCAAACGTCGCCGCCCCCAGCGTGTTGGTCTTGGTCGGATCGGCCGCCACGTGGAGCTGTAGAAACCCGAATTTCCCGGTGGCATTCAACGTGCTCAAACTCGGCAGCTTCAGCTCGATCTTGAATTCCTGTGGAGATGATGTGTCGAGATAGAAATCATCATCCTTGCTGATGCCAAATCCAAAGTTAAACGTGATATCCAGCGACCCGCTCAGCAGCGAGCTCAGATCCTTCAACCCCAGCGACGGAATGCCAATGTCAAACGGCAAACTCAGTGGAATGCTCTTCTTCAATTGCATGTTCCACTGCACCTGGTTGGTCTGATCGATCACGCCCACGGGGCCGTTCAGCATCGAGCCGAGCTGCGATTCGAGGAGGCTCTTGATCCCGTTGGCCGAATAATCGGCAGGATGAATCGAACTGACGAAGTTGCGGATTTGCCCGATGAAATCCCCCGCCTTTTGAAGCTGCGCCCCCACGATCGGCAGACTCTTGGAAAGCACGCGGGAATTCAGCCCCTGTTCCAGTTTATCCAGCAGCTTGGTCAGGCCCAGGATCAAATTGTCATAGCTGAAGATCGCGGCCGACAGGAAACCGGTGAGATTGTGCGCAAACACCTTGAACTTGGTCGGGTCTAGCTCGGCATCGCTCAGGGGCTGCGCCTCATTGGGGGCCGGATGAAAGTTGGGCGCCTCGAACGCGATGTTGTCGATGTTCGCCAGCTTCCCCGCGACATGAATCAGCGCATCGCCCGTGGATAGCGTCGCCGGATTTGATGAAACCGTCCCGCTGTGATCTCCATCCAGTGGAATGATCGCCTGGATGTCCCCGCCAAAATTTCCGCCGATCATGTTGCTCGGCGAAGTGATGTTCGCGGCGATCTCGCCCAGCGTCAGCTTTCCTTCCTCCCCGGGCGGATCGGTCACCGATGGCGTTCCGTCCTTCAGATCGACATCCAGCGCCAGCCGCACCAGCCCCCGCGCATTAACCGCCTGCACCTGGAGCGGCCCCACTCCCAGGCTGATATTAAGCGCTGGCGTATCCGCCCCCGCCGGCGCTGTCAGGTCATAACCCGCATTGGCCGTCGCCGCGACATGAATCTCATTGGACGCGCTCGTGTCCAGGAAGACACGGTCGTAAATCGGAATATTCCCGGCTGTCGTGTTGATCCCCAGCTTTACATCCGCCGTGATCCCGGCCGTCACACTCAACTGCCCGCTCGCATCCGCGTTCACCAGCCCCAGCGTATTGCTCAACTGGAAACCCAGCGGCACCAGAATCGGAGCAAAGTTGTGCTGATAGCGGAACGTAAAACGGATATCGCCCGGCCGCAGATTCACAATCGGCGTGAATCCCGGAAACTTCTGCGCCAGATAATCCGCAAGCCCCTGCGCTGTCAGCACCTGGTTGAGCGTCGC
>JBGPEF010000323.1:0-6589 GCA_041482675.1 Tepidisphaeraceae bacterium
AGGATGGCACGCGGACGGTGTTTTTCGAGCTCAACGGCCAGCCGCGCGAGGTGAATGTGCCCGATCATTCGGTCGAAGGGCACCTGCACAAGCATCCCAAGGCCGATGCGGATGATCCGAATCACGTGGCCGCCCCCATGCCGGGAAAAGTCAGCACGGTCGCGGTGAAAAAAGGCCAAGCGATCAAAACCGGCGAGCGTTTGCTCTCGATTGAAGCGATGAAAATGGAAACCGCCGTCTATTCGCCGCGCGAAGCAAAGGTGGCGGACATTTTGGTGAAGCCGGGATCGACGGTTGAGGCGAAGGATTTGTTGGTTGTGTTGGAGTGACGGCGGCCAGCAGGCCCGTGTCGCAACACTTCGCGAACGATTAATCCCCGATTCGTTCAATGCTCATTTCGCTAATGGGGTATAATCAGCCGCATATCCACAGGCCGCCCGATGCGGCACCTGTCTCACCGGTCCCGCTTTGCGCAATTGAGATCATGTGGTGCAGAACATGGCAGCGATTCAACTCCGTGGCCTTCTGGAGCGCGCCGCCGTCGGGGACGCGGAGGCTTGGGGTACGTTATTGACCGAGCACCAGGAGCGGCTCCGCCGCATGGTCGCATTCCGGCTTGACTCGCGGCTACAGGGGCGGGTCGATGCCTCGGACATCATGCAGGAGGCCTACCTCGAGGCGGCCGCCCATCGCGAGGATTATTTTCGCCATGGCGGCCTCCCCCTCTTCCTCTGGTTGCGCGGCGTCGTCAGCAACAAGCTGCTGCAAATTCACCGCCACCATCTGGGCACGCGCATGCGCGATGCCGCGCGGGATGTTGGCTTCGCTCGTCCGGCAGCGCCGGACGCTACGTCCGTGGCGTTGGTAGCGCAACTGACCGGCCACTTCACCGGGCCAGGCACTGCCGCCGCCGGCGCGGAAGTGAAGGACCGGCTGCACGCAGCGCTCAATGGCATGGAGCCCATCGACCGCGAGGTGCTGGCACTGCGGCATTTTGAGCAATTGACCAACGGTGAGGCTGCGGAGGTCCTGGGCATTCAGGAGCGCGCCGCCGCCAAGCGATACGTCCGCGCCCTCAAGCGGCTCAAGGATCTTTTGGCCGACATGCCCGGCGGTCTGACGGGGCTGAGGCCATGAGTGAGCCCGATCCAAAAGACCACTCCTCCGAAGACACCACTTCCAGTGAAGCTGCCACCAACGTCAGCACCGAGCACGAGCTGCTCGCGGAGCTGGCCGATGATTTTGCCCAGCGCTGCCGCCGGGGCGAACATCCGTCGATCGAGGAATACGCGCAAAAGCACGCCACCCTCGCCAGTCAGATTCGCGAGCTGTTCCCGGCCGTGCGGGCCATCGAACAATGCGGGCCCGATCCACGCGCCGATGCGCCACCTCCGGGCGAGCGGATCGGGGCAGTCATCGGCCGCTACAAGCTGCTGGAGCGCATCGGCGAGGGCGGATTTGGCGTGGTGTTCATGGCCGAGCAGCAGCAACCCGTTCGCCGCAAGGTGGCGCTGAAGGTCATCAAGGCCGGAATGGACACGAAGCAAGTGATCGCGCGGTTCGACGCCGAGCGGCAGGCGCTGGCGATGATGGATCATCCCAACATCGCCAAGGTCCTCGACGCCGGCGCCACCGACAGCGGCCAGCCCTACTTCGTGATGGAGCTGGTCCCCGGAGTGCCAATCACCGAGTACTGCGACCGCAACAAGCTCCCTCCCAGGGAGCGGCTGGAGCTGTTCGTGCAAGTCTGCCAGGCGGTCCAGCACGCGCACACCAAGGGAATCATCCACCGCGACCTCAAGCCGACCAACGTCCTGGTCATGTTGCGTGATGACCGGCCGGTGCCCAGGGTGATCGACTTCGGCGTCGCCAAGGCCACGGGTCAGCAACTGACGGAAAAGACACTGTTCACGCAGTTCGCCCAGATGGTCGGAACGCCGCTGTACATGAGCCCCGAGCAGGCGCAGATGGGGGGCATCGACGTGGACACGCGCAGCGACGTGTATTCCCTCGGCGTGCTGCTCTACGAACTGTTGACCGGCAGCACCCCCTTCGACCGAAAGCGGCTCGGGGCCGCCGCGCTCGATGAGGTGCGGCGGATTATCCGCGAGGAGGAGCCGCCCCGCCCCAGCACCCGACTCAGCACGGCGGCAGCAGCCGCTTCGATCACAACTCCCCAGGGGCATGCACTCCGGCGACTCAGCGGGGTGGTGCGCGGGGAACTGGACTGGATCGTGATGAAGGCCATGGAGAAGGACCGGACACGTCGATATGAAACGGCGACCGGTCTGGCCCGCGACCTGGAGTGCTATCTACGTGACGAACCCGTATCGGCCTGTCCCCCTTCCGCCTGGTACCGCCTTCGCAAGCTCGCCCGGCGGCGCAAGGCGGCGCTCGCTGTGGCGTCGGCGCTCACAGTGGGCGCGATACTGGCAGTGGTGGCGCTCGCCGTCAGCGCAATCCTCGTTTGGCGGGCCAACGACGGCCTGAAGCACTCCTTCGACCGCGAGCGGAGCGAATCGTACTATCAGCGCATTATCGTGGCTCACCGCGAGCTGTCCTTCTCCGACAACCTCCGCAGCGCCCGCCGCGTCCTCGAGGAGTGTCCGTCGGATCTGCGCACGTGGGAATGGCACTACCTCATGCGCCTCTGCTCGGTCGAGCCGTTGGTTATCCGAGACGCCCGCGAGGTGGCCAGCGTGGCCTTCAGCCCCGACGGCCAGCGCCTCGCCTCCGCCGGCGCCGACGGAGCCATCAAGATCTGGAACAGCAAGACCGGGCAACTCATCCAGACCATCAAGGCACACGTTGGTTGGGCCCACTGCGTCGCGTTCCACCCCAATGGCAGGCACGTGGTGTCCGCCGGCGAGGACAAGCGGTTCAGGGTCTGGGATTTAAGCGACGGCAGTGAGGTTTTCCAGGGCCCGTGCGATGCCGTTCATCTGGTCGGAACGGCCTATGCGGTGGCATTCAGCCCCGATGGAGGCCGGCTGGCGGCTGGCGGTGGTGGGGCCCTCAATATCTGGGATTGGCGAAAACGCGAACTTCTCCTCACCTTCCCATACGGCGAACAGCGTGCCCCCACCGTCGCCTTCAGTCGGGACGGGAAGCGACTGGCCTCGGGAACCTGGCGAGGAAGCATCAAAATCTGGGACGCGGAAAAAGGTGGCAAGCCGCTCCTTCCCCTTCCAGAAGACCATTATCCCGTCACGGCACTCGCGTTCAGCCCCGACGGCGCGCGGCTGGCCCAGGCCGGCTTCGGGCGTCGTGTGAACGTCTGGGATACGACAACCGGCGCGCTCGTTCATTCAATGCTGCACACGGGCCTCATCGCCTGCGTGGCCTACAGCCCCGACGGCCAACGCCTTGCCTCGGCGGGTGAAGATAAGACGGTTCGCCTCTGGGACGCGACCACCGGCCGCGAGGTGCTCGGCCTCCGCGGGCACCTTGACCCCTGCCTGTGCCTGACGTTCAGCCCGGACCCGGACGGGCGCCGCCTCGCCTCGGTCGGCACCGACAAAACCATCCGCATCTGGGATGCGACGCCGCTACGCGGGGATGAGCGCCAGGAGAAGTTCACCTTCACCCAACACGACGACGAGGTCTGGCGCGTCGCCGTCAGTCCTGACGGCCGGCAAATTGCCTCCGGCGGAGCCCGTACGCCCATCAAGATCTGGGACGCCCAGACCGGACTTGTCGCCACTCAGTTTACCGGGCACCCGTTCGTCACCTTCGATCTTTCCTGGCAACCGGACGGCCCGGCTATCGCATCCGCCGGCTTCAACGGCACCGAATTCTCCGCCAAGGTCTGGGACGCACGATCCGGACGTGAACTGTTCGCGATCCCCGCCCCGGCGGAGTTGTTTGCCGCCGCATTCAGCCCCGATGGCCGGCACCTGGTCACCGGCGGAATGAACCGCACCATCCAGGTCTGGGACGCAAAGACAGGACGAGCAATCGGTACTCTCGGCGAGCACGCACGCGAGATCCGCGCAATTACCTTCAGCAAAGACGGCCACACGCTCGCCTCGGCGGGCGGCGACGGGAAGATAAAACTGTGGGACGCCACCCGCCTCACCGAAAAGCAGCAACCCCGCTTTACCCTCCCCGGTCGTGTCCCCGGCCAGTGTTCGAACATCGCCTTCAGCCCCGACGGCGCGCGCCTGGCGACGGGCGGCGAGCCCAACACCGTCAAGATCTGGGACGTATCGAGCGGGCGCGAGTTGCTGACCCTCCGGGGTCACACCGCTGACGTTTACACCGTCGCGTTCAGCCCCGGAGATGGCCGCCTGATCGCCTCCGCGGGGGAAGACAGCACCGTGAAAATCTGGGACGGCAGCACAGGGGAACTCGTGCGCAGCTTCCGCGGCCATGAGGCCCTGGTCGGCAGCGTGGCATTCAGCCCTGACGGCCGCCGCCTGTTCTCCGCCAGCCGCGACCACACCGTCAAGGTTTGGGACTTGACGCAATTAGGCACCGCGCCGCCCTCGCCAGTTCCCACGAAGTGACCTGGGCGCCCACCACATCGATGAACTGGCCCGCGATTTCCTCGCCCAGATGCGAGCGCGCCCGCTTTCTGCGCACGCGACCAAAAATTGTTCTATTCCTTTCCTGTCTCTGAATCCGCCGCTCGCGCAATCACATCAATAGCGCATCACCAATCTGCGCGGTATGCCTCCGCAATCGACCTCACGGCCGCTCCACGTGGCATGGGTGGTGGCCCTGTGCAAATCCGCGGCAATCTTAGGCGACAACTAAGAGGCTATCTCAAAAGGCCCAAAACGGGCTGTTCGCGACCCTGAAAACGGGCTTTTGAGATAGTTACCAAGTCCTCGCTCTCAATCCGGCAGCCTCGAAACAGTCGGCACTCCCACAGCGAGCGCTTTTCCACAATTATTATGAGCAAGATCACTTTACTTTCGGGATACCCCATCTATTATGAGCACGGTCATATTATTTATGCGGCGATGGACGCTCGGATAAAGCGACTTCGCGTCACAGAAGAATCATGCGTGTAACAGCCCAAACCAAAGCGGCCACCGAAGAGCGGATCCTGCGGGCGGCGCGGCGGCTCTTCACGGACAATGGATATGACGCGACCACGACTCGTGACATCGCCAAAGCGGCCGAAATTGCCAGCGGCACCCTCTTCAACTATTTCTCCACCAAAGAAGCCATCATCTCCCGTCTCGCGGCGGATGCCGTCGGAGATTCGCTGGCCGACAGTGATCCGACGGTCCATGGCGCGGATTCGCTCGATGAGGCGTTATTCGCCATGATCGCTTCGGGGCTGCGAAGCCTCAGGCCATTCCGCAAACACCTGCCCGCGTTGTTTGAGACTTCCCTGAGTCCACTGGCGATGACGCCGCCGGACGAGTCGAGGTCGCTCAGGGTCGGCCACCTTGAAGCCGTCGCGGCGCTGGCGGCTCGTCACGGCTACCGAGAACTCTCCCCGACCGCACTGCAACTCTACTGGACGCTCTATACCGGCGTGCTTGTTTTCTGGGCGAACGACGAATCACCGAAACAGGAAGAAACGCTGGCCTTGATCGACGATTCACTGAATATGTTCGTCGGATGGCTGCGCGCCGACGTCCAAACTGATCCTTCAAGCAAACGATAAGGAGTTGGCCATGGCCTCTGTTGCCGAATTGATCAATGCATTGCCGGAGCACCAGGAAACGGCGCCGTCCGCGGGCGTTCTTGCGGTTCCCGCGCTGGCCGAAGCCGCACTGCGGCCGGTGCCGGTGGGGAGGCTGCGACGGCTTGGATTGCTGGGGACCCTTCAGGCAAAAATCGCCGCAGCCTACTTCTTCTATTGGGTGCGCGGCTGGTTCAAGAACGCCGACCAGCGGGAACGGTTACTGGCCGAAACGCATTGGCGGACCGCCGCCCGCGTGCTGGATTCGATGTGCTATCTCCGCGGAGCCACGATGAAGGTAGGTCAGACGCTGGGGAGCTATCCAGATATCGTCCCGGCGGCCTTCGTGGAGACGCTTGAGCAACTGCACTTTCAAGCGCCCCCGATGCACTGGTCCCTGCTCCGCGAGATGGTTTACAACGAATTGGGGGACGACCCGGAGAACATTTTTGCCTCGTTCGAGACCCGCGCCTTCGCGGCGGCCTCGATCGGTCAGGTACACGGCGCGCAGCTCAAAAGCGGCCAAAAGGTGGCGATCAAAGTTCAGTATCCCGGCATCGCCCGTACCATCCGCGAGGATTTTCGCAACCTGCTCCTGTTCATGCTCCCGGCACGCCTCAACGCCGACTGGGAGAACACGCGCGAGCAATTTGATGACCTGCGGATGCGCTTGGAGCGTGAGACGGAATACGAGCGCGAGGCCGCGACACTCCAGAGGGTTAGATCCTTGTTTGGCAATGACGAGGGCATCGTCATACCGCGCGTTTTTCCCCAGCACTCGACCGCCCGGGTCCTCACCATGGAACGGCTTGAGGGAATGCACCTGGATGAATTCCTAAAGACCAACCCCCCGCAGGAGCTTCGCAATGAGTTTGCCCGCAAGATGCTCCGCGCCTGGTACCGGATGCTTTTCACCGGTCGCCTCCTCTACGCCGACTTCCATCCCGG
>JBGPEF010000324.1:0-6588 GCA_041482675.1 Tepidisphaeraceae bacterium
CAGATTCTTGGCTTCGTCGAGGAGATCACGGGGGAGCATGCAACTGTCCACGATGACGATCGCAAGCTTGATTTCACCGTCATCCAGCACAATGCACTTCGCAAACAGCGGATCCAGCGCCTTATCAGCCTTCCGCTCTTCAAACATCCCATTCACGATCACGGGAAATTCCGTCGGCGTGATATCTACGGCGCTGGCGCCGGCTCGCAGCGCGGCCTGTGCCGTATTGTGCACACAAAGAAGTGAGCTGACGAAGAGCGCGCGGATAAAACATTTGCACGGCAGTGAAATCATTTCGACGCCTCCTTCAGGAAATGCTCGAAGAAGAGGCAGATTTGTTCCATCGCTTCTGGGTTGAGGCTGTGATCTTTGCGGTTGGTCATGGCGACGCGATTTTCCTGGCCGAGGAGTTTGTTGACGGCGATGGAATGATTGAGGGCGCGCCATTGGGCGAGTGTGTCTTCGGAGCCGCCTGAGACGAGGAAGGGGCGCGGGGCCATGAGGACGTGAAGCTCGTGCAAATCGTGGCCGGTTTCCATGAGCTTTTTGTAGGGGCCAGTGCGGGGATTGTCGGGTTTGATCACGCCGGGTTTGCGTTTCACGCCCGCTTCGTAGCCGAGATACCAGGGTTCCCAGTAATTCACGTTGGGGCGGGATTCGTCGAAGACGATGCCGGGATCGGACCAGGCCGCGGCGGCGAATTTTTCGTAGAAGCACGAGCCGAACATGGCCCATTTGCCGCCATAGGAATGGCCGACGATGCCGATGCGCCTGGCATCGACATAGGGAAGATCGGCCAGCGCATTGAAGCAGTTGGCGGCGACGTAGCCGAGGAACATGAGCGGCTGACATCTGGCCTCGCCGGTTTTTGGATCGCGTGAATCGCCGCCGGGGGAGCCGATGGAAAGCGTCACGAAGCCGCGCTTGGTGAGCTGGTAGGCGAAGTCGGTGGTTTTGTTTTTGGGGTTGGTGCCGATGCTGGTTTGCGGCTCATAAAACGGAACGACGATGCCGGGGAATGGCCCGCCCTCGAGTGGCACGAGAAGATACCCGTCCACAGTCTGGTCCGGGGCGATTTGTACGCGCACTCGATGCTGGCGGAAGTTTTCGCGCTCTGCCCTCTCCAAAACCTCGAGGTTGGGGTGCTCGACAAGTTCGGGCCATGGACCCAATGTGTCGGTCCAAAATTTGATGATTTCCTTGCGGCGATTGGCCCAATCCTCCTTCGTCTTCACCGGGCGGCCATCATCAAACAGCAGCGGCGAGCGAAGTTTCCCAAAGTCATTGGCATATTCCGCGGGCGGCGAGAAAAAGGGCGCGATCTTCTCCCAAGCCGAGTTATCCGCCTTTTCCGCCTTCTCCGCTTTATCCGACAGATACGCCGGCCGCAGATTGTGGATGGTGTTGTGGATGTCGCCCTTGATCTGCCCGCCATCGGCGGCGGTGACGCGATAGGCGATCTGCATCTGCATCACCGGGCGCAGATCATCGATTTGCAGGAAGACTGTCTTGCCATCCGGCAGAAGCGTTGCACTCTTCACGTCCAGCGTGTCATACCCCTGCTTTTCCGGATTATTCACCGACCAATGCCGCGAGCCGTAGTTGGCGGTCCAGCGATAGTTCCACTGGAGGACGCTCCAGTTGTCCGGATTGGCGGCGGACTTTGCATCGAGCGGGCAGGTGAAGCCGATCTTCAGGCCGTTGGCGTGGACGTTCAGCGATGCGGGCATGCGCACGGGCTTGCCGGTGTAGCGAACGCGCTGAAGAGCGCCGGAGCGCGAGCCGGTGGTCTGCCAGCCGCGCAGGCCGCTGACGTAGGGCTGGCCATCCGCGGGTGAAAATCGGCCGCGCATGATTCCGCTGGCGAAGGAGAGTGGGAAGGGGACGACGCCGCCCTGCGCCTGGCCGTTTACTTCCTCCTGCAACACCAGCATCACGCGGGCCGCGCCGTAGGAGGTGTGCAGCATGTAATCCTTGAACGGGCCCCAGCGATCGGAGGTCGCCCAGGTCTGGCCGCCGGAGGAGTTGTCGATGTTCTGCGGCATCCAGCAGAGCGGCTTGCCGGGATCGGTGGGAGGAATTTTCTGGTGGGACATCGGCTGATAGCCGAGAAACGCGCCTTTGGTCACCACATCGAGCCGCGATGCCGGCACCCATTCGCCCTGATTGTCGGCCTCTGTCACAACACCAGTGGGCGAGACACCAGCGCCATTTGGATTTCGCAGGCCGGTTGCGAAGACTTCGAGTTTCGAGCCGTCTTTGCTGACTTTGAGCATGGTGCCGCCGTGGGGCGTGCCATCAGCGCACTTGGTGTAATAAAAATTGCCGTCGGGGTCGGTATCGAGATTGGTGACGTAGCCGTGGCCGTTGGTGGTGACAAAGGCATCGTTGTTGAAATTCTCATAGAAGTCAGCCTCGCCATCGCCATTCAGATCGTGAAGGCGGGTGATCTGATCACGGCCCAGGACGTAGACTTTTTCATCGATGATCCGAAGCCCAAGCGGCTGAAAAAGTCCGGTCGCGTAGCGTCGCCATTTGAGATTGTCGAGTTTTTCATCGACGCCGGAGACAACCCAGACGTCGCCGGAGACAGAGCAGACGGCGATGTCGCCGTTTTTGAAGAAATCGTGGCCGCCGAAACGCAAAAATGATTTCCAGGGATTTTCTTCGGGAGGGGTGAGGGTATCGACGGTGTAGGGCTGATCATTTTTTCCTAACACGCCTTTGGTGATCAGCGGCTGCGGATATCGCGCTGGGCCTCCATGAATCAGCTCAGACAGATCCTCAGTTCGAGTGACATCGGTCGCGGCCTTGTAGGTGAGGATTACCTTGAAGGACATGGGCTTCTCATGCGGTGGAATCCTGACCGCTGTCCCGTATAGGCCAGTCTGCTTCAACCCCTCCAACCCCTCGCCGCCCACGAAACCAACGGTAGGACCTTCTTCTGGACTCTTTGCTTCAAACAGCCGCATCCACAGCGGCCGTTCACACTTGTCAATCCACAACGTCCGCACAAAGCAATCCGGAACGGAGCTCGGCCATTCCAGAATCTTCGTGCCTCCCACGGTGTAGGAAAAAATCACTTTCTCCCCGTTCACGAACAGTCCGTTGTATCGCGCGATATCACGCGGCAACGGACCGAGCTTGCTGGGGCGCGGATCGGTGAAATTCTCAGTCGTGGACCAGCCGGGAACCATCGCCGTTCCCCAGATCGGCGCGCCGCCGATGGAGGGCGGTCCAGCCAGCCCCTCGCGGCCATCGACAATTTTTACAAAGCCGCCAGTCCACGCGACCGCCGGGCGGAGAAGCTCAGTGTCGAAGAGAAGGCTGGCTTCTTTATTTTTACCCAGCCGCACCGCGATTCCTTTGGGGACGGTGTTTCTGCCGGGGAAATTCGGATCGAACGTAGCAGAGAAAAAGGGCCCATGGTCCATCTGCTGCCAGCGATTGTTGTTCTCGCTCATGGCCGATTTTTTTTCGGCTTCGCCCAGCACGATCGGGTTGGCGGATCTGGAAACGTCGCCGAAGGCTTCGGCCGGGCCGCCTTCGTCGAGGTGCCACAGGCCGATGGTCTCGTTGTCGGCGGTGAACGGCGCGTCGGGAATTTTTTCAATGGGGCGAATGATCCGCGAGATGCGGATTTCGTCGATGAGCACTCCAGCCTGCGCGGGGAATCCATCAGCGTAGCCGACGGTCAGCGGGCCGGAATCGGGGTAGCGGAATATTCTTTCCAGCTTCTGGTTGGTGACTTCCCTGGCATCGACGTAAAGCTTCACCGATTGGCCATCGAATGCCATCGCCAGGTAATGCCACCGATCGTCGGCGATGTTCTGCTTGGAGATGATCCGCTCGGTCTTGAAGCTTGGGAGCACGACGCCGAAGCGGCCGGTTGATTTTTCGACGAAGAAATCCCAGTGAGTGCCGGAGCTGCGCGGCTCGTTGGCGAGGAGGACGATTTCAGCAGAGTTGCTCTTGGCAGGGATTCTGGCGAAGCATTCGACAGTCAGGGGTACGACGGTGTAGACGGGGTTGACACCCGCATACGCGGCAGTGTTTTCGACCGCCAGAGCGAGGCCGAATTTGCCTTCGACGGTCCGGCCCCAGAGGGGCGAGCTCATCAGCAACGATATCACCAGCGCAATTCTGCCCACTCCCATCGGTTGGTCCTTTCGCAAAATCGCCCCCATTCTCACCGCCGCAGGGTTCCTTTCAACATGTAGGTCCGGCCGTGCCGGACGTTGAATGTCCGGCAGAGCCGGACTCACGGCTGGCGGGAATCCGATGCTCGCTGTACCTTTTTGGATCAAAGGAGCCAACATGCCTCAAAACACCCGCCGCGAGTTCTTGGCCACCGCCGCCGCCACGGCATTTACCATCGCATCCTCCGCCCACGTCCGCGCGGCCGATTCCAATTCCAAAATTGAAGTCGGCCTGATCGGCTGCGGAGGACGCGGCTCGTGGATCGGCGAGCTATTCAACGAATCGAGTCAGGCCAAGATCGTCGCGGTTGCGGATTATTTCAAAGATCGCGTCGATGAGACGGGCGAGAAGCTCAATGTCACCGCCGCCCGACGTTATACGGGCCTCGATTGCTATAAGAAACTTCTTGAAGGGAAGCTCGACGCCGTGGCCATTGAGTCGCCGCCTTATTTTCATCCCGAGCAGGCGGTGGCCGCGCTGGAGGCGGGGAAACATGTGTATCTGGCCAAGCCGATCTCGGTCGATGTACCCGGGGCGATGGCGATCGTGAATGCGGCCGAAAAAGTGAAGGACAAGCAGTCGATCCTCGTCGATTTCCAAACCCGCGCCGATGAGTTTTATCAGGGAGCGTTTCAGAAAATCACCGAAGGGCTGATCGGCGACCCAATCTGCGCCCAATCCTATTATCACGCCGGCCGGCTCGATCCCAAGGCCAAGGGCGATTCGCAACTCGCGCGGCTTCGCAACTGGGTCTTCGACAAGGCTCTCTCGGGCGACATTATTGTCGAGCAGAACATTCACGTGCTCGATGTGGCCAATTGGTTCCTGCGCGGCCATCCCGTTAAAGCCTTCGGCACCGGCGGCCGGCGCGTGCGCGTCGATGTCGGCGACTGCTGGGATAATTTCAATGTGATTTTCACCTATCCCAATGACGTCATCGTCGATTTCAGCTCGACCCAGTTCCTCTATGGCTTCGGCGACTTGTGTACACGGATTTACGGATCGAAAGGCACGGCCGACACGCACTACGGCGGCCAGGTGAATATCCGCGCCAAAACCGGCGGCTACCGCGGCGGGATGACCAGCCAGATTTACAAAACCGGCGCGGTTGCCAACATCAACAACTTCTGCCAGAGCATCGTGTCTAAGAAGTATGTGAACAACGCCCAGGAGAGCGCCAACAGCACCATGACCTGCATCCTCGGCCGGACCGCCGCTTATGAGGGGCGGATCGTCGCCTGGGATGAAATTATGAAAGCTAATGTCCGCATCGACCCAAAACTGGACCTGCCGGCCAACGGGCCGGATTGGCAGGGGTAAAAAGGAACCCCGGATATACATCCGGGGCTCTGATTCGAAAGGAACAACAATGCCCGACCAGATGCCCGATCCCTTCACCGCCTCATTTTCCCGCCGAAAAATGCTCAAAGCCTCCGCTACCATGTCGGCCGCGGCGATTATGTCCGCCCTGGGCACCAATTTCGCCCACGCCGCCGAATCCGACAAAATCAAGATCGGCCTGGTCGGCTGCGGCGGGCGCGGGCGCGGCGCGGCGGCCGATGCGGTGAGCAATGAAAATGTCCAGCTCATCGCTTTGGGCGATCTTTTTCCCGATCAGCTCGACGCGGCCAAGAAGACGTTCGATGAGCGCCCCAAGGACAAATACAACATCAAGGATGATCACACCTTCGTCGGCTGGGATGCTTATCAAAAAGTATTGCAGACCGACATCGACTACGTGATCCTCGCCACGCCTCCGGGCTTTCGGCCGATGATGGTCAAAGCCGCCATCGAGGCGGGCAAACACGTCTTCGCCGAAAAACCCGTCGCGGTTGATCCCGCCGGTGTCCGCACCATCATCGCCGCCGCCGAGATGGCGACGAAAAAGAATCTGGGCATCGTCGCCGGCACACAACGCCGTCATCAGCCCTCCTACATCGAAACCATCAAGCGGATCAAAGATGGCGCCATCGGCGATATCGTCAGCGGCTCGGGCTGGTGGATGCAGGGTGGGCTTTGGTCCAAGCCGCGGCAGCCGGGCTGGTCGGACATGGAATGGCAGATCCGCAACTGGCTCTATTTCGTCTGGCTGTCGGGCGATCACATCGTCGAACAGCACCTGCATCAGATCGACGTCATGAACTGGGTAATGGGTGGCCCGCCGCGCCTGGCCTTGGGGATGGGCGGTCGGATGGTCCGCACCGATCCGACCTACGGCCACATCTACGACTTTTTCTCCATCCAGTACGAATATCCCGGCGGCATCAAAACCCATTGCATGTGCCGGCAGATCGACGGGACTTATTCGCGCATCGGCGAGGAAATTGTCGGCACCAAGGGCAAGGCGATTCCCGAGAAGGGGATCACCGAAGGGCCCAATAAGTGGCG
>JBGPEF010000325.1:0-6580 GCA_041482675.1 Tepidisphaeraceae bacterium
CACTGACTGTCGAGACCGGCCAGGTCGAGGTCACCGTCTGATTGGGTAAGCACCTCCGTGGCCACCGCTAAACGCGATTATTACGAAGTCCTCGGCGTTGCCCGCAATGCGGACGGCGAGGAGATCCGCCGCTCCTATCGCAAGCTGGCCATGAAATTTCATCCGGATCGGGCCGACGGGGACAAAACCGTCGCGGAAACGAAATTTAAAGAGTGCGCTGAAGCCTACGAAGTCCTCTCCGATCCCGAAAAACGACGCAAATACGATCAGTTCGGCCACGCCGGCATGGGCGGCCATCACGACTTCTCCCACATGGACGTCGCCGACATCTTCTCGATGTTCGACGACATCTTCGGCGGCGCATTCGGCGGCCGGCGCGGTGGCCGCGGCGGCGGTGGGGGGGCGGTCCAGCCCCAGCGCGGATTCGATCTGGAAACTCAGGTTGAACTTACACTCGAAGAAGTCGCCAGCGGCGCTGAAAAAACCATCGAATTCGAGCGCCAGGATGAATGCGAAAACTGCAAAGGATCAGGGTCCAAGCCCGGAACCAGCCCCGTCGTCTGCCCCCAATGCGGCGGCCAGGGACGCGTCGCCCAGCAGGGTTTCGGCGGCATGTTCCGCATGGTCACCACCTGCCCCAATTGCCGCGGCAAGGGTTCGGTGGTCAAAGAGCACTGCGCAGCCTGCCGAGGCACCGGCCGGCAAACGAAAAAACGCGTGGTGAAAGTCACCATCCCCCCCGGCGTCCACGAAGGCCAGGCCGTCCGCATCGCCAACGAAGGCGAGCCCGGCGCAGCCGGCGGCCCCCACGGCGATCTGCATTGTTACATCACTGTCAAGCAGCACACGCTCTTCTCACGCCACAACAATGACCTGGTCTGCCAGATTCCCATTTCGTTCACGCAGGCATCACTGGGCGGGCGGATCGATGTGCCGACGCTCAATGGCAAGGAGGAGATGGAGATTCCGGCCGGCACGCAGCACGGGGAAGTTTTCAAGCTCCGTGGCAAAGGTTTGCCCGATCTGCGCAGCAAGCGTGCGGGGGACGAACTGGTCCAGATTTTGATTGAGATTCCCCGCAAGCTCAGCGACAAACAGAAGCAGATTCTCCGTGATTTTGCGGCCACGGAGGATGCATCCGTGCTGCCGCAATCCAGGAGTTTTCTGGAAAAGATCCGCGACAAACTGCGCCGGGATGCATGAGCCCGGCGCACGATTTGCAGTTTGCATGTGCCGCGGATGACAATTGTCAGTTACGCTACGGCATTAAGAGGTCCTTATGAGCGACAACGATATTCCGCCTCCGGGCCGCCGCGGCCAGCCCCCCTCAGACAATGGCGATGACAGCCAGGGTTTCTCCGTCGATGGGAATCCCGTCGATCTGCTGGAAACCGATCTGCGCAAGCTCCAGCAGGAGCGGGATACGCTCTTTGAGCAACTGGCCCGAGTTCAGGCCGATTTCCGCAACGCCCAGAAGCGTCTCGAGGCCGACAAGCAGCAGGCCATCCAGTATGCCAACAGCAAATTGATCGGCAGTCTCCTGCCGGTGATCGATAACTTCGAGCGCGCCCTGTCCGCCGATCCCGCCAAGGCGGATCTCAATACACTGGTCAAGGGGCTTCAGATCACCTACGACCAGCTCATGACCCAGCTCCGCCAGCAGAATGTCGAGCCGATCGCGCCGGAGCCGGGAACACCGTTCGATCCCAATCAGCACCAGGCGATATTGCAGCAGCCGACGGACAAATACCATCAGCCGACGGTGACGCAGTTGCTTCAGAAGGGCTATTCACTGCACGGCCGCGTGCTGCGGCCCGCGCAGGTCGCCGTGAGTCAGCTATCGTAACCCCGGATGTATATCCGGGGCCCAACTTCATGCCCACCTACGAATATAAATGTGATGCGTGTGGCGCCAGATTCGAGAAATTCCAATCGATCAAGTCAGGCCCAATCCGCAAATGTCCCAAGTGCGGCAAGAGCAAGGTTCGCCGCCTCATCAGCACCGGCGCTGGGTTGATTTTTAAGGGCAGTGGGTTCTACACCACGGATTATCGCTCGGAAGCTTATAAGGCAAGTGCCAAATCAGAGTCAGGCGAAAAGCCGGACAGTTCCAAGACCGAATCAGGCAAGTCCGAGGCTGGCAAGTCAGAGTCGGGTAAATCCGAATCGGCCAGGACCGAATCGCCAAAACCGGCCGCAAAAACAGAGCCCACGGGCTCGACCCACGCCCTGGCTCCAGATCCGAAACCGTCAAAGAAAAAATGACCGCAAACCATGCGCTGCCCCATCTGCAAACGCGAAGTCAGTGAATCCGATCGTGATCGCAAAGGCAGCGTCTATCCCTTTTGTAGCGAGCGCTGCAAGCTGATCGATCTGGGCCGATGGCTCAGCGATAAGTATCAGGTTCCCATCTCGGCGGATGATGATGAAGAGTCTTCCTCGGGGCCCAAATCTGATTCGCGCGACGATGATGAATAAGCACCTTCCGTCCCGGCGCAATTGCTGACACTTGCACAATGCCTATAATGCCCCCTTCCCCGGGGCAGAGGCCTCAGGGAGGGGTTTAGGGAAAGGAGATCTCAACTCATGGCGGATGAACCGCACGTGATTCGCGGCATCAATTGGCGCGAAGCGTTCCCATTTACCAACATATTCCGCGCCTTTCGCATCGCCATCCATCCATCGAAGCTCGTCCTGGCGTTGCTGGCGCTGTTGGTGCTCTATTTTGGCGGCCGGGTCCTCGATGGCCTGTGGATGAACCGCTACAAGGCCGTTCCCGGCGAAATCGCCATCTATGAGCGCTCCCGCACCGGCGAGCAGTTCATCAACGATCGAAAGGCCATTCGCGAAACGGCCGCCGACCGCTATACGCGCGGCTTGCAGGCTTTGGCCACAAAAAAGACCGAAGAGACCTTCAAGCACCTGAATGATCCGGTGGCGGCCCGCCGGGATGCGGGAGAAGGCAAGTGGACCAACCATGTCCGCTATTTCATTGGTCTGGAGCGCCTTGCCGACATAGACGCGGCGGAAAAAGAATACACCAAAGAACACACGCGAATCGCCGCGCTTCCACAGACCAACGATGACCAGAAGCGCGACGTCCAGCAGCAGGACCAGGCCGCCCTTGCCCGACGCGATGCCGCCATTGCCGACGCGCGCACCGAAGCGCGGGCCAAGCTCGAGGTTGTCGAAACCGTCGAAGGCAAAGGTCTTTTCCTCGCCTTCTTCCAGTACCAAACCCTGAAAATCGACACCATCGTCCGCGGTGTTCTCAGTGGCAACTGGCTGGGCGGCCTCGATCAATGGATGCGCAAAACAGGCGATGCCGCCGATGCCGACGGCGTCATCGTCTCCGCCATCAAATTCTTCACCGTCGCCCCCGCCTGGGCCCTGCGCCATCACCCGATCTATTTCCTGCTCTTCGGCGCGCTCTTCCTCGTCGTCTGGTCTCTCTTCGGCGGGGCCATCGCCCGCATCGCCGCCGTTCATGTGGCCGATGAGGGCCGCAAACTCTCCGTCCGCCAGGGACTCTCCTTTGCCGTATCCAAGTTCCTCTCCTTCATCTCCGCCCCGATGATCCCGCTGATCATCGTGCTCGGGATCGGCCTGATCGTCGCCGTCGTCGCCGGCATCGCACTGCTGATTCCCTGGCTCGGCGAGATTGTCGTCGGCGCGCTCTTTTTCCTCGCCCTCGCGGCCGGTTTTGTGATGACCCTCGTCCTGATCGGCACAGCGGGGGGGTTCAATCTCATGTATCCCACGATCGCCGTCGAAGGCTCCGACAGCTTCGATGCGATCTCCCGCTCCTTCAGCTACGTCTACGCCAAGCCCTGGCGCATGCTCTTTTACTCGGCTTTGGCCATCGCCTACGGCGCTATCACCTATCTCTTCGTGCGCCTCTTTATTTATCTCACGCTGCTGCTCACCTGGTTCTTCGTCGGCCTGTTTGTCTTCCGCGAGACTCCCGATCATCAGAATCTCTGGCATGCCCTCATGCCGCATCCATCGTTCGCTTCGCTTCCTTATGAGGTCGATACGCTTTCCCTCAGTTGGCCCGGCGGTCTCGCGGCGTTCCTGATCGAATTCTGGAATTATCTGGCCATCAGCATGCTGGGCGCGTTTGCCATCAGCTTCTATTTCTCGGTCAACACCATCATCTACTACCTGATGCGGCGCGAGGTGGATGCGACTGAGATGGATGATGTGTATTTGGAGCAGCCGGATGAAGAATTCACTGAAAACCCTGTAGCGCCCAGTGTGTCAACGGCCCCCGCGACCGCTCCCGCATCCCCGGCACCCGCTTCACCCTCGGATGCCAGATCCAGCAGCACCGAAACACCCGGCCCGGAAAAGACTTACGAGAAACCGCCGCCGGAAACTTGATCAGGTTGATAACAGGCCGCTAAAGCCGCTTTTCCTTGGCTTTCCCTTGAATCCGGGTTATATTTTCGGCATACACGTCATACGCGGTGTGGGGCCGCTGTTGCGCGTGAGGGCCAGATAGTTGTGCGCAAGTTGGAGCGAGAGTGAAAAACTATCTTATTTTGTGCGCTGCGGCCGCATTCGCCGTCGGTGCATCCATCGCCTGGGCTGTTCCTACGCCAGTATTGGCGCCCGGCAATCCCGTCCGGGCATTCGATTCGGATGCCGCCACCGGTAACAGCAGCTATCCGACCCCTGGTGAGACGCCGGCAAAGGTGATTGATGGCCTGACCTCCACCAAATACCTGAATTTCGGCAACACCGGCTCCGGCTTCATTGTCATCCCCAGCGCTGTCTCGATGATCCAGAGTTTTCAGTTGACCACCGCCAACGATTCCTCCGAGCGCGACCCCGCCTCCTTCCAGCTTTTCGGCACCAACAGCCCCATCGTCAGCGCAGACAACAGCAACGGCCTTGCCGAGCCATGGGCGATGATCTCCTCCGGATCATTACCCCTCCCTCCGGCCAATTCGTTCCTGACGCCCTACGCTCCCGTCAACGTAGTCAACAGCACCTCCTACAGCGCATACAAGCTTCTCTTCCCCACCACCCGCACCCCCAACGGCTGCTGCATGCAAGTCTCCGAAGCTCAGTTCTACTCTGCTGCCGACGCAACCGGCCCTGGGATTCTCGCCCCCGCCAACAACATCCGCGCCATCGATGATCCTCTCGGCGCCAGCCAGAGCAGTTACCCCACCCCCAACGAAACCCCGGCGCAAGCCATCGACCAAAATTCCGCCACGAAGTATCTCAACTTCGGCAAAGAGAACTCGGGCCTGATTGTTACGCCCGGCATCGCCGCCATCGTCGATGGCATTCAGTTCACCACCGCCAACGACTCGCCCGACCGGGATCCGGTTCTGATCTCCCTCTATGGCACCAACGATCCGATCAGCAGTCCCGATAATGGCTTTGGCAACAACGAAAACTGGACGCTGATCGTTGGCAATCTCCCCTACGCCGCCCCGGATGTGCGCACCACGCTCGGACCGCTGGTCAGCTTCCCCAACAGCACACAGTGGTCCTCCTTCAAGATCGTCGTCGTTGATAACAAATCAGAGCCCTCCAATTCCATTCAGTTCGCCGAAGTCCAGCTTTTCAGCGGTTCTGTTCCCGAGCCTTCCACCCTGGCGGTTCTGGCAGCGAGCGTGCTTGGCCTGACACTGCGTCGCCGCCGCGCTTGAGGCTGAAGGTCAATCTGGTTTACAAACGGAAGCCCACAGGATATCTGTGGGCTTTCTTTATGCCATCACAATTCAAAATATCGTCGATCGCTCTTGTCATCGTCATCTCCTGCGCCGCTCTTGCCCCGCGCGGCACACCGCAGCCGCCCGCCGGCCAACCCCAGCCCGCCCCCAAGGGCCGCGCCCCGGTTACAAAAGGAAAACCCGAGCTGGTCGGTGTTAAAAAGATCTCCGACGAGGCCAAACACAGCGCCTTCACCGACCTGGCGTTTTACAAAGACCGCTGGTTCTGCACGTTCCGCGAAGGCACTGACCACGTCTCTCCCGATGGCTCAATCTGTATCCTGGAATCCACCGACGCCGAGAAATGGGAGCGTGCGGCCCATCTGACCAGCGCTGATGGCGACTTTCGCGATCCCAAGCTCAACATCACCCGCGCTGGACGGCTGATGCTCTCCGCCGCCATCGCGCTGCCCAAAGCCGGCGGTGCCAAGGAGCATCGAAATTATGTCTGGTTTTCCGAGGATGGCCGCAAGTGGAGCGACCCGATCCAGGTTGGTGATGTGAACGTCTGGCTCTGGCGCATCCTCTGGCATGGCCCCAAAGCCTACGGCGTCGGCTACGGGACGGTGAAGCCATTCGTTCGCCTCTACCAGAGCGAAGAAGGCACCGATTTCACTCCCATCGTCAAGTCGCTCTTTGAGGATGGTGAGCCCAATGAGGCCGGCCTGGCTTTTCTTGATGATGAGACCATGCTTTGTCTGTTGCGGCGCGACAAGAAAGGCTCTGCCACAGCGCAGCTCGGCAGCGCCCGTCCTCCCTACACCCAATGGATCTGGCAGGATCTGGGGTTGAAAGTCGGCGGCCCCGCGCTGCTTCGCCTCCCCGACGGCCGGATCGTCGCCGCCTGCCGG
>JBGPEF010000326.1:0-6563 GCA_041482675.1 Tepidisphaeraceae bacterium
ATTGACCTCGCGGGGCTGGCCGTTTAGCTCGAAGAAAACGGTGCGGGTGCCATCTTCGTGGACTTCGCTCGTCGTCAAAAACTTGATAATGAGCGTTTTGCCTTCCTCGATCTCGACGCTGATTTCCTCGCCGGGCTGAAGGCCGAAGAAGAAATTCGGCGTCGGGATCACCGATGTGTTGTCGTAACGGGCGCGCTGCTTTTCGAAATCGATGTAAACCTGGGGATACATCAGGTAGGCCAGAACATCATCCTCGCTGGGCTCGCGATGAGTCTTGCCGGCAAGCTCCTTCTTCACGGCGCTGAAATCCACCTTGGCAAGCTTCGCCCCCGGCCGGCCTTTGATCGGCTGAACGTGCGAGGCGTCGAGAATCACCTTCTGAATCACCTTCGGCCAGCCCTCCTCCGGCTGGCCAATCAGCCCCTGCATCATCTCCACAACGCTCTTGGGAAAACTGAGCTGCCGGCCGGCGCTGAGGATGTCCTTGGGCTCGAGATTGTTGGTGACCATGAACAGCGCCATGTCGCCGACGACTTTGCTCGATGGCGTCACCTTCACGATGTCGCCGAATAGCTGATTGGCGGCCGCATAGGCATCACACACCTCGTGCCATCGGTCGCCCAGCCCCAAACTCTTGGCCTGCTGGAGAAGATTGGTGTATTGACCGCCGGGCATCTCGTGGTGATAGACATCCGCCGTGGGCGCTTCCAAACCCTCTTCGAACGGATAATAAAAATGCCGGACGGCGGCCCAGTATTCGCTGATGCGATCGAGCGCATCCTGGTTCAGCTCGGCATCGCGCTGGGTATGACGCAGCGCGGCGGCAAGGGAATTCAGATTTGGCTGGCTGGTCGTGCCGCTCATCGAGGCGATGGCCGCATCGACGATATCCACCCCCGCGTCGGCGGCCCGCAGGACGCTTCCGGCGTTGATGCCGCTGGTGTCGTGCGTGTGAAAATGAATCGGCACATCAATTTCCTCGCGCAGCGCCTTCACCAGCACGAACGCCGCGTACGGCTTGCACAAACCGGCCATGTCCTTGATGCCCAGGATGTGCGTGCCCATCTTCACCAGTTCCTTGGCCATCTTCACGTAATATTTCAGGCTGTATTTGGTGCGATTGGGATCGAGGATGTCGCCGGTGTAGCAAATGGCGCCTTCGCAAATCGCATCGGTGTGCTCGCGCACCGCCTCCATGGCCACCTTCATGTTTGCGGTCCAGTTGAGCGAGTCGAAGACGCGAAATACATCGATGCCGTTGGTGGCGCTGCGCTTGATGAACTCGCGGACGACATTGTCGGGATAATTGGTATAGCCGACGGCGTTGCTGGCCCGCAGGAGCATCTGGAAGAGGATGTTGGGGACGCGGCTGCGAAGCTGGATCAGCCGGTCCCACGGATCTTCGTTGAGGAAGCGCATCGAGGTGTCAAACGTCGCCCCGCCCCACATTTCCAGGCTGAAAAGATTGGGCACCAGCCGCGCCACCGCGTCGGCGATGTTGAGCATGTCGTTGGTGCGCACCCGCGTGGCCAGCAGCGACTGGTGCGCATCGCGCATGGTCGTGTCGGTGAAGAAGAGCTTGCGCTGCTTGCGGATATAGCCGCAGAATTTTTCCGGGCCCAGATCCAGCAGTGTTTGGCGGAGAGCCGGCGGCGGGGCGCTGAGGCGGTCGTAGGCTGGGATCACCGGCACGGGCATTTCCCGCTTGGGATCGAATTTGCCCTTCACTTCCGGCCGGCCATTGATGATCACCTCGCCCAGGTAACTGAGAATCTTGGTGGCGCGGTCGCGCTTGGCGCGGAAGCGGAAGAGTTCGGGAGTGTTGTCGATGAAGGTCGTGGTGGCCTCGCCGGCGGCGAACGTCGGGTGATGGATCAGGTTTTCCAGGAACGGAATATTGGTCTTCACCCCGCGCACGCGAAATTCGCGCAGCGCCCGGTCCATGCGCTTCACGCATTCTTCCAACGAGCCGGCCCAGGTCGTCAGTTTGACCAGCAGCGAGTCGAAATAAGGCGTGATGACCGCGCCGCCAAACGCGCTGCCGCCATCGAGCCTCACGCCAAATCCCGCGGCCGAGCGATAGGTGGAAAGCCGGCCATAATCCGGGATGAAATGGTTCTCCGGGTCCTCGGTGGTGATCCTGCACTGCACCGCCACGCCGCGGGTCTCGATCTTGTCCTGGCGCGGAATATTCAGCGGCGGCTCGTGGAGCTTGTGGCCTTGCGTGACCAGGATCTGGCTCTTCACCAGGTCGATGCCGGTGACCATTTCCGTCACCGTGTGCTCAACCTGGATGCGCGGATTGACCTCGATGAAGTAAAACTCCTCCGAGTCGACATCCAGGAGAAATTCAACCGTTCCCGCAGCCTTGTAATTAACGGGCTTACACAGGCGAACGGCCGCTTCGCAGATCCGCTTGCGAATGTCCGGTGGGAGATTGGTCGCAGGCGCAACCTCGACCACTTTCTGGTGCCGGCGCTGCACCGAGCAGTCGCGTTCCCAGAGATGCACCAGATTGCCGTGCGCATCGCCGAGGATCTGCACCTCGATGTGCTTGGCGCGGGGAATGTATCGCTCGATGAAGACATCGGCCTTGCCGAAGGCCGCGCCGGCCTCGCGCTGCGCTTCTTCCAGTTTCCCGGCCAGCTCTTCGGCATTGCGCACCACGCGCATTCCGCGCCCGCCGCCGCCAAAGCTGGCTTTGATGATCAGCGGATAGCCAATTTCCTTTGCGGCCGCTCTTACTTCCGATGGCTCGGAAATCGCATCGGGAGTTCCGGGGACGATCGGCACATCCGCCTTTTCGGCCAGGCGCTTGGCCGCCATCTTGTCGCCAAACATCTCCAGATGAAGCGGCGTCGGCCCGACGAACTTCACCTGATTCACCTCGCATGCCCGCGCCAACTCCGGGTTCTCGGAGAGAAATCCGTAACCCGGATGGATCGCATCCACCTCATGTTCTTTGGCCAGCGCGATGATGTTGCTGATGTTCAGATAGGACTTGACCGGCTCACCGCCATCGGGAGGACCAATCAGAAACGACTCATCCGACTTGAAACGATGCAGCGAGAAGCGGTCTTCATAGCTATAGACGGCCACGGTGCGCAGCCCCAGCTCCGTGGCCGCGCGGAAGACACGGATGGCGATCTCTGACCTGTTGGCAACCAGCAACTTCTTCATGAAATCCTTATTCGCCCGGATTTGCCCGGATTTTCCGGCAATTTCCCGGCCAAAAGCCGCCACCTTGGCCCGCTGAAATCCGGCGGTATTGTGGGGGGAAAGAGCGATTTTGCAAGGATGTTGGGGTTGGGACAGAATCGCCAAGACGCAGAGACGCAAAGACGCAGAGAGGAAGAGGATGCGGCCGCAAATGAAGGCAGATCAACGCGGGTTTTTTGCGAATTGTGCGCCGGGTGCGCGGTATGATGTTTATTCGTGAGCGAGCGAAGCGACACTCCAACTCCTGATCGCCATTTGAAGCGGGCGGCGACCTACCTGGAGGTTCTGGGGTGGCTGCAATTGCTCGGCCTCAACCTGGGTGGAATTCTTTTCATCGCGGCAGGCCGGGAAGTGCGCCAGCGTAACAGGACGTGGTGGTGGGTCGCGGTGTTGCTTTGTGCGATGTATGTGGCGGCGGCGGCATTTATTGGGTTGGGAATCCTGCTTCAGATGCCGGGCATCAGATTGAACTTTTGGGGGAGGCCGTTGCAGATTTCTGAGCGGTGGCTGTTGTTCTGCCTGGCTGGAGTTTTTGGCGCGATTTTCACGGTGCCATTGGTCTGGCTTCTGGCCCCTCAGACGCGGCGGTTGCTGGCGGTTGATCGAACGCGCAGGTGTGTCAATTGCGGCTACGATGTGCGAGCGAATACTGGCCGCTGTCCCGAATGCGGGTTTGCCATCACGTGTGAGAAGGCAAAATAGGAAATGCGAATTCCTCCGTGTCTTTGCCACTCTGCGCCTCTGCGATTAATTTTTTAGTGGCGTAAGAACACTTCACCCAGGAGAACTCGATGCGCACGCTTCTGATCTTGTTGGCCGCGGTTGGGCTTAGCTCGATACTCGCATTCGCCGATGATTTCGACATCAAAAACCCCGAAGAATTCAAGAAGATCATTCCCGAAGGCGCCAAGGTGCAGAAAGAGGCCTCGGGCTTTGGCTTTGTCGAAGGGCCGACGTGGGTGAAGAGCGGCGCTGGCTATCTGGTCTTCAGCGACATTCCCAACAATAAGATCATGAAGTGGACGGCCAAGGATGGCATCACCGTCTTCCGCGATGACAGCAAGAACTCCAACGGCAACACCACCGACCCGGATGGATTGCTGGTGAGCGCGCAGCACGGGTCGCGCTCGGTCACGCGCACTGAGAAGGATGGGAAGATCACCACGCTGGTGGACAAGTACAACGGCAAGGCGCTCAATTCGCCCAACGATGTGGTGGTCAAGTCGGATGGAACCATCTGGTTCACCGATCCCGACTATGGCATTCCCAAGGATCAGACCAAGGAGCAGGAAGGCAACTGGATCTATCGCCTTGATCCGACCACGAAGGGGCTGAAGATCCTGTTTATGGAGAAGATCTTCGAGAAGCCCAATGGGTTGGCCTTCTCGCCGGATGAGAAGACGCTCTACATCGCCGACTCCGGTCCGCCGCGGCTGATTCGCAGCTTCGAAGTGCGCGAGGATGGAACGGTCGTCGGCGGCGAAGTCTTCTGCAAGATCGACAAGGGCGGACCCGATGGCATTCGCTGCGACAGCGATGGCCGGGTTTGGTCGAGTGCCGGCGATGGCGTGCAGGTGTTCGATGCGCACGGCAAGCTGATCGCGAAGATCCTGGTTCCCGAATCGCCGGCCAATCTCTGCTTCGGCGGGGAGGATGGCAAGACGCTGTTTATCACGGCCCGCAAGTCGCTTTATTCCATCAAGACCAACGTCACGGCGACGAGCAACATGCGCAGATAACGGAGCCATGACGCCGCCATGATCGCCCGGTGAACACCGCATTTCCTGCACATTTGTGCAATAGCACGCCCCCGGTATGTCATTTGTAGCGGGAAGGAATGGCAGGGCCCAGTGCGCGCCGGCCATTGCGTTTACTCTTACCTATGAGGATGTCATGACGTTAGAAACCCCGGTGATGGAGTCGCTTGAGTGTCGGCAGTTTTTGTCCGCGGCGGCGCATGCGCAGTTCTTTGCGCAGAAGAACCTCGTCTCGGATACGGCCGCCACGCCGGCTGGGCATCATGATGTGAACCTGGTCAATCCGTGGGGAGTGGCGGCGTCGCCGAGTGGTCCGTGGTGGGTGGCCAACAACGGCAGCGGCACCAGCACGGCGTACACGGGCGACGGCAACTCGATCGGATACACGGTGATGATCCCCGGCGCTGACGGAGTGGCCGGGCACGGCAATCCGACGGGGATCGTCTTCAACAACACCAACGGCTTCCAGATCACCAAAGGCGCGGCCACCGCGCCCAGCGAGTATGTCTTTGTCAATGAAGATGGGGTGATCTCGGCGTGGAACATCAGCGTCGATGCATCCAATGCGATCAAGGTGGCCGACAACTCGGCCGATGGCGCGATCTACAAGGGCGTGACCATGGGCGTGGCGGATGGTAACACCTTCCTGTACGCGGCCGACTTCCACAATGGGGTCATCAACATCTTCAACAGCTCGTTTGGGAAGACGACGTTCGCAGGCGCATTTCAGGACGCGACGCTGCCGGCGGGGTATGCGCCGTTCAACATCAGCAACGTCGGGGGGAAACTGTACGTCTCTTATGCCCAGCAGGATGCGGCCAAGGAGGATGAAGTGGCCGGCAATGGCAAGGGGTTTGTCGATGTCTTCACGACCAAGGGCGTGCTGGTGCGACGGCTGGCGCATGGCAAGTTCCTCAACGCGCCGTGGGCGGTGACGCGGGCGCCGAGCGGGTTTGGGTCGTTCAGTAAGCGCATCCTGGTGGGGAACTTTGGGTCGGGGAAGATCGCGGCGTTCAATGCGACCAATGGGAAGTTCGTGGGGATGATGACCAAGCGCGGGGGGCATGCGATTCAGATCGACGGGCTGTGGGGGCTGGCGTTTGGAAACGGTGGGCAGGCTGGCAGCAGCAAGACGATGTTCTTCGCGGCCGGGATTGGGGATGAGGCGCATGGGTTGTTCGGGACGCTCAAGCGGGGATGAGCGCCCAGCGCGGGGAGCGGAGAGTGAGGATGGAGGCGGCGAGAGTGAGCAGGAGCAGGCCGGCCGGCTCGGGGACGAGGTAGGTGATGGTCAGGGCCGGGCGATTGGAGGCGGTGGAGTTTTCGCGGCTGTAGATTTTCTTTGCCGTACCCTGGATGTTTTCGTCGCCGAGGATTACCCAGCCGAAGTTGGTGGAGGGATTGGCGAGCCAGCTTTGGAGGTCGCTGATCAAAGTGGCGGTGCTGTTGAAGGTGAAAGATCCGCCGAGGTTGGGGCAGATGGCCGAGCCGCTGTTGGCGGCATCGAAGGAGCCGCCGGGGGTGGTCCAGGCGGGGCTGGTGGTGGGAGCGGCGGGGACAAAGAAGCGATAGAGCCAGGTGGCGTCG
>JBGPEF010000327.1:0-6534 GCA_041482675.1 Tepidisphaeraceae bacterium
AGCGCCTCTTCGCGGCGGGGCAGTTTGCGGGCCCCATCGGGTTGGGAGGGCGCGGGGGGACAAGCGTGATTACGCCGGCGATGAGAGGGCTGCCGATTGGGGTGCCGAAGGTTTGCGTGAGCACGATGGCAAGCGGGAATACTTCGCCTTATGTGGGGGCGAAGGATGTGGTGTTGTTTCCGTCGATTGTGGATGTGGCGGGGATTAATCGGATATCGAGGATTATTTTTTCGAGGGCGGCGGGGGCGATTTGTGGGATGGTTGGGAGTGGAGAAAAGTCGGGAATCGACCGGCAACGTTCAACGTCCAACGCTCAACTTGCAACGTCCAAAGAAGACCCTCACCCTGGCCCTCTCCCGGAGTACCGGGAGAGGGGAAAAAGCGCAGGGAGAAGCGGGAGCTCAATCGATCGGCCGATTATTGCGGCGACGATGTTTGGGAATACGACGGAGTGTGTGAATGCGTGTCGGGAGGCGCTGACGGGGGCGGGGTATGAGGTGCTGGTGTTTCATGCGACGGGAGTGGGGGGGAGGACGATGGAGTCGCTGGTGGAGGAGGGGTTGGTGGATGGGGTTTTGGATATTACGACGACGGAATGGGCGGATGAGGTGGCGGGAGGGGTGATGAGCGCGGGGGTGGATCGGTTGAGCGGGCCGGGGAGGAAAGGTGTGCCGCATCTGATCGCGCCGGGGTGCGTGGATATGGCGAATTTTGGGCCGATGGAGAGTGTGCCGGAGAGATTTAAGAGAGAGAAGCGGCTTTTTTATCCGTGGAATCCGGCGGTGACGCTGATGCGGACGAATGTGGAGGAGAATCGGCGGATGGGGGAGATTTTTGCCAGGAAGGCGAATGAGGCGAGCGGGCCGGTGGCGTTTTTGATTCCGTTGCGGGGGGTTTCGATATTGGATGGGGATGGGCAGCCGTTTTGTGATCGGGAGGCGGATGGGGCGATGTTTGAGGCGATTAAGAAGAATCTGCGGGGGGATATTCCGGTGGTGGAGATGGATGTGAACATCAATGATCCGAAGTTCGCGGCGAAGGCGGTGGAGATGATGTTGGGGATGGTGGGGAGGCGCTAGGGGCGCGCTGGTTCACCGCAGAGACGCAGAGACGCGGAGACGCGGAGAAGAGAGGAATTGGGGGTGGTGGCGGCACAACAGAAACTGGCGGTATCTGGTATATACGAGCGCTCTTCAATCCGTGGATTTTAGCGAGGAAACGTGATGCACATGGGCAGAAACTGGCGTGTCGTTCTTATTTGCTGCGCGGCGATGGTGAGGGCGGGGGTGGCGTTCGCGCAGGTGTCGCCGGAGGCGAGCATCAAGACGTTTAAGCTGGCGGCGGGGGTGGAATGTAGGTTGTTTGCGGCCGAGCCGATGCTGGTGAATCCGTGTGATATTGATGTGGATGCGATGGGGAGGGTTTGGGTTTGCGAGGGGGCGAATTATCGGCAGTGGGCCAAGCCGCCGCTGCGGCCGGAGGGGGATCGGATTGTGATTTTGGAAGATACGGATGGGGATGGGAAGGCGGATAAGTCAACGGTTTTTTATCAGGGATTGGAGATCAATTCAGCGCTGGGGATTTGCGTTTTGGGGAATCGGGTTTTGGTGTCGTGCTCGCCGAATATCTTTTTGTTCACGGATACGGACGGGGATGGGAAGGCGGACAAGAAGGAAGTCATTTTCTCGGGGATCAGCGGATTTCAGCACGATCATGGGGCGCATACGTTTGTTTTTGGGCCGGATGGGAAGATTTATTTCAATCTGGGGAATGAAGGTCGGCAACTGAAGACGCCGGAGGGGAAAGATGTCATCGATATGGCGGGGAATGTGGTGGCGGCGAATCAGAAGATCAAGGTCGGCAGCAGGTCGGGGCCGTATCGGCAGGGGATGGTGTTTCGGATGAATCCGCCGTGGGAGGGGAAGCTGGAGTTGGAGACGCTGGGGTGGAATTTTAGGAATAACTATGAAGTGAATGTGGATTCGTTTGGGACGATGTGGCAGTCGGACAATGATGATGATGGGAACGTGGGGGTGCGGATTAATTATGTGATGGAGTTTGGGAATTATGGGTACACGGATGAATTGACGGGGGCGGGATGGCAGCAGAAGCGGACGGATATGGAGGTGGACGCCAACGGGAAGCAGGACAAGCCGAGGCAGCACTGGCACCAGAATTCACCGGGGGTGGTGCCGAATCTACTGGGGACGGGGAATGGGTCGCCGTGCGGGATTTGTGTTTACGAAGGGGATTTGCTGCCGGAGATTTTCCGGGGGCAGATGATTCACTGCGATGCGGGTCCGAATGTGGTGCGGGCGTATCCGGTGGTGAAGGATGGGGCGGGATATAAGGCGAGCATCGTGCCGCTGATCGTTGGGGGGGATCAGTGGTTTCGGCCATCGGATGTGTGTACCGCGCCGGATGGGTCGGTGATGGTTTCGGATTGGTATGACCCGGGCGTGGGGGGACACAACATGGGGGATAACAAGGCGGATAGCTTGAAGGGGAGGATTTTTCGGCTTGCGCCGCCGGGGAAGAAGTATGCGGTGCCGGAGCTGGAGGTGAGCAGTGCGGCGGGGGCGGCGCGGGCGCTTGCTTCGCCGAATCTGGCGAGGAGATATCTGGGGTGGGTGGCGCTGCATGAGATGGGGGAGAAGGCGGAGGGGGAGTTGAAGAAATTGTGGGGGGATGCGAATCCGCGGATTCGGGCGCGGGCGATTTATCTGCTGGCGAGGATTCCTGGCAAAGAAGAGCAGTATGTGAAGGCGGCGATTGGGGATGCGGATGCGGATATTCGGATCTGCGGGGTGCGGATCGCGCGGGAATTGAATTTGGATGTGATTCCGGTGGTGCGGCAGTTGGTGAATGATTCATCGGCGGCGGTGAGGAGGGATTGCGCGATTGCGCTGCGGCACAGCAAGGCGCCGGGGGCGGCGGAATTGTGGGCCGATCTGGCGATGAGGCATGATGGGAAGGATCGGTGGTATCTGGAGGCGCTGGGGATTGGGGCAGATGGGAATGAGGATGCGTATTTTGATGCGCTGATGGCGAAGGCGGGGAGCAAGCTGATTTTCACGCCGGCGGGACGGGACCTGGTGTGGCGCTGTCGGGCGAAGAAGGCGGCCGGATTGCTGGCGATCATCATCGCCAGCCCGGACACGAAGGCGGCGGAGCGGGCGCGGTATTTCAGGGCGTTTGACTTTCACAGCGGGCCGGAGAAGGAGGAGGCGCTGCTGGAGTTGCTGGATAACAAGCTGGCCAAGCTGGACAACGCGGGGCTGGCGGAGACGGTGACGCGGTTGAAGGGGGCGCGAAATGATGCGCGGGTGCAGTCGGTGGTAAGCCGGGTGCTGAGCGCGGCCGCGGGGACGAGCGAATTTGTGGAGCTGGTGGAGCAGTTTGATGTGAAGGATCGGAATGAGGAGGTGCTGGCGGTGGTGCTGGCGAATCCGGCGGGGCAGTCGGCGGCGAGCGGAGTGCGGGTGTTGATGAAGAACGGGGGGAGCGGGTTGATTGAGAAGGCGCTGGCGGGAGCGGATGGAGACAAGCTGGCGATGGCGCTGGGATCGTCGCCGGAGAAGGCGGTGGCGGAGATGCTGGCGAGTTTGGTGAGAGATGAGGGGAGGACGCTGGCAGCGCGGAAGGCGGCGGTGCGGGCGATGGCCAGGAGCACGTCGGGGGCGCGGGCACTTTTGGGGATGATACGCAATGGGGCGCTGGGGGCGGATTTGAAGAGTGCGGCGGCCAGTGAGCTGCACATTTCGACGGATGCGAAGATTCGGGCGGAGGCGGCGGCGTTGATGCCGTTGCCGCCGACCAAGGATGGGCAGGCGCTGCCGCCGATCGCGAAGCTGATGCAGATGAAGGGGGATGCGGCAAAGGGGCGGGAGGTTTATAAGAGTGTTTGCATTCAGTGTCACCAGGTGGGGAATGAGGGGACGAATTTTGGGCCGGCGCTGACGGAGGTGGGGGATAAGCTGTCGCGCGAGGCGATGTATACGGCGATTTTGTATCCGAGCGCGGGGATCGAGCACAATTACCAGGGATATATCGTGAAGGTGAAGGGTGGGGATGAGCTGGTGGGGATTGTGCAGAGTGAGACGGCGGATGAGATCCAGTTGAGGATCGCGGGGGGGATTGTGACGCCGATCAAAAAGAGCAATATTGTGAGCCGGCGGGAGCAGAAGGAATCGATCATGCCGGAGGATTTGCAGAAGGGGATGACGGTGGGGGAACTGGTTGATTTGGTGGAATATTTGATGAGTTTGAAGAAGGTCAAATGACGAATGACGAATGACGAATGACAAAAGAATGTCGAATGACGAATGACGAAAAACGATTAGGAGCCACAATGAAACGCGTGATCGTGTCGAGTTTGATGATGATGTTGATGGGGGCAGTGGTTTGTTGGGGGGAAGAAAAGAAAATCGATGCGCCGAAGAATGATGAGGGGGCGTATGTGCTTTTTAATGGGAAGGATTTGAGCGGGTGGGAGGGGGATGGGAAGTTCTGGTCGGTGAAGGATGGGTTGATCACGGGGAGCACGCGGGAGAATAAGACCAATGGGAACACGTTTTTGATCTGGCGCGGCGGGGTGCTGAAGGATTTTGAATTGCGGGCGATGTGGAGGCTGGAGAACCACAATTCGGGGATTCAGTATCGCAGCAAGGACATGGGGAATTTCGTGGTGGGTGGGTACCAGGCGGACATGGATGGTTCGAATACGTTTACGGGGATTTTGTATGAGGAGCGGGGGAGGGGGATTTTGGCGCAGGTGGGACAGAAGGTGGAATTGGCGGAGGAGGGGAAGCCGAAGGTGGTGGGAGCGACGGGAGATGCCAAGGAGATCAAGGCGGGGATCAAGAAGGCCGGGGAATGGAATGAATACGTGATCACGTGCAAGGGGAATCACCTGGTGCAGAAGCTCAATGGGAATGTGACGGTGGATATCACCGACAACGACAGCAAGAAGCGGGCGATGGAGGGGATTTTGGCGTTACAGCTTCACGCGGGGGAGCCGATGCTGGTGCAGTTTAAGGAGATTACGTTGAAGGTGTTGGAGTAATTACCCTACCTGCGACGTTTTTTGCGAGCGCTGCGATTGCCGTTAACCAGCTCAATCCGCTCGATTTGACGTAGTGCTATCACGTCATAGTCATTTTGTATTTTCGAGGTGAGCGGTTTAAGGGGATGGACCACGAGCAGCGTGCTCTGCCGGACCCATGCAGTCCACGGATGGACAACATCGATCACCTTGCCGCTTGCCAGATGCAATCGCAAAGGTTCGAATGGAACTCGATCAAGCTCTTGTTGCACGTCTTCGCCGGTCATATTGAGATTATACGGCGGAGGTTGCTGCCCTGTCACCGGTACCCTATTCTTTGGAAATGTCCTTCCCCCGTCACCAGATCCTCGCGCGGTTGCGGGAGTTGGTGGCCAAGCGCGTGCCGATTATTGGGGGAGGGGCGGGGACGGGGATTAGTGCGAAGTTTGAGGAGGAGGGGGGGATTGATTTGATTGTGATTTATAACTCGGGGAGGTTTCGGATGGCGGGGAGGGGGTCGCTGGCGGGGATGATGCCGTATGGGGATGCGAATGCGATTGTGATGGAGATGGCAGGCGAGGTGCTGACGGTGGTGAAGAAGACGCCGGTGCTGGCGGGGGTTTGCGGGACTGATCCGTTTCGGCAGATGCCGCAATTTTTGAAGCAGATCAAGGAGATCGGGTTTTCGGGGGTGCAGAATTTTCCGACGGTGGGGCTGATCGATGGGAACTTCCGGCAGAACCTGGAGGAGACGGGGATGGGGTATCAGCTTGAGGTGGAGATGATCCGGCTGGCGCGGCAGATGGAGTTGTTCACGTCGCCGTATGCGTTTAATCCGGCCGAGGCGAAGGCGATGGCGCAGGCGGGGGCGGATGTGGTGGTAGCGCACGCGGGATTGACGACCAGGGGATCGATCGGGGCATCGACAGCGCTGACTCTGGAGCAGTGCGTGGATTTTGTGCAGGGGATTGCGGATGCGGCCAAGTCGGTGCATCCGGAGGTGATCGTGTTGTGTCATGGGGGGCCGATTTCGATGCCGGAGGATGCGGAATTTATTCTGCATCGGACGCGCGGGGTGGATGGGTTTTATGGGGCATCGAGCATGGAGAGATTGCCGGTGGAGATGGCGATTACGAAGCAGATCAGGGAGTTTAAGGGGATAAAATTCAAATAGGGTTCAGGGTTCAGGGTTCAGGGATGATGGCAAAAAAGAAGGCCGGCGGGTGGTCCGTCGGCCGAGGCGCGTTCGAAATATCGGTGATTTTATTTGCGACGGCGGAGGAGTGCGAGGCCGCCCAGAGTCAGGGCGAGCAGTGAAGAGGGTTCGGGGACGGGGTTGGCGGTGAATTGGCTGGTGATGCCGGCGTTGTCGCCGGGGGTGACGTTGAAGTGGAGTTTGATGCCGATGTCGGTGGTCACGCCAATGCCGCCGACAGGGATGGGGATGCCAAAGCGATCGGTGGCGACGGCCGAATCGAAGGAGGGGGCCG
>JBGPEF010000328.1:0-6514 GCA_041482675.1 Tepidisphaeraceae bacterium
CTGCTCGAAGCCGCCTCCGGCTCCGTTATCGCCGGCAGCGGCTCGTCCAATTCCTCCGCGATCGTCAGTTGTCTTTGCGTCACCCGCCACGCCACCTCATCCATCACCTCCGCCTCATCCATCTGCGTCACGTCCAGCCCCATCGCATCCTCAGCCAGCGCCATCCGCATCTGCCACAGCGCCATCGTATCCCCGGCATATTCCTCCAGGTATCGCCGCGCATCCGCCTGCGATGAGTATTCCAGAAACGAGAACACGCCCGCCTCGCCGGGCACGCGAACCAGTCGCAGCGTCTGATCATTTGCCAGCAATACTCGTCTCATCGCCTCTTCTCAATCCCGCAAAACCAGCTTCCGCGCCTCGCTCAGCGCGCTGCGCGTCTTCTCATCCATCGTCTGGCCGTTCTTTTGCTCAAATTGATCCAGCAAAACGGTCTTCTTGAGCAAACCCGCCAGGCGCAACCCACCGAGTCGCACCGCCGGATCGGCTTCTTCGAAAAACGACTTGAGCAGCGCATCCACATCGGGACCGGTTCGCATGCTCAGTCCATAAAACACTCCGTCCGGATTTCCCTGCTTGAATTCCAGCCTGCTCTGCGCCAGTGCCTGCGTCGCCGTTCCCTGCATCAGCACCAGCGCCACCAGGTTGTCGCGCTCAATGCCCGTGGCGGCGATCTCCCGCCCCTTGGGGGCCAGGATCTCCCTGATCTTTTCAAGCTCAGCTGGACTCCAATCCTTCACCAGGTTCGCCGTTCTGGCCGCATCCTCATGGAAAAACGGGATGCCGCTGCGCAGCACCTTGAGCACGTGTCCCTTCAAATCACGTTTCGCCGGATCCGCCGCCGCGATCGTGACGTAATCGCGGATCAGCTCGAAGTAAACCCCTCTCTTCTCCGCCGGCACACGCAGCGGCCTGGAAAGATCAACCAGAAACCGCCGGCCGGCTTCCTTCCCATCGATGCCGCGCCGCAGGAAAAACACGTAAGTCTCCCCCTCCGTGGTCCGGGCCGTTTCATTGGCATGATCCTTCACATCAACCGCAATCGTCTTTGGCCGCTCCGGTCCTGATTTGAACACCTCCACCACATCCGCCTGGGCGCGCACGAATTTCTCGCCTTCCACCGTGACGGGCTGGTTTCCCCTGACCACGCCCGCCAGAACCTCATCAGACCTGGGAATGATTTTGATCAGCACGTCAAGCATGGGCGATTCACTTTCCGCGCCGCTCGCGGCGGCGCTGGCCATGGTCGAGAGAACGAGAATGAGCATGTACCTGGCGTAACCCGCCACGTTCAATTGTCCTTCCGGTCAAATGGGATGCAGTCACGAAGGTACGTGGCGTTGATCGCGCTGAAGCGCTGCTGCGTGCCGGTCATCTCGATGCGCCGCCGAAACGCCCGCGTGCCGCCGCTGTCCATGATATTCGTGCTGTTGGTGATCTTATTGTGCCCGCCGGCGTCGCCATCGAGCGCGGAGGTGACAACCACGCCATTGATGTTCAGCCGATCGAATGCGTTGATGCTTGACGCCACGCCAAGCCCGTGAGCGCCCTCGTGATTGATCGTGTTGCCCACCATCATGACAAACCGCCGCAGCGCACGCTGCAAATCGGCGGCCCGCGCTGGCGGAACCGCGCCGGGACTGGTCGACGCCACCGTCGCCATGCCGTCGTCATCAAATGTCAGCGTGATATTACCCTTGTCCGTCGCATCGGCGGCGCCGCTGACCACGCCGGTTCCCGAGATGGCCCGCGCCGTCGCCACTCCGTTTGCCGCCGAACTCGCTGCTCCACCAACGCCAAGCGGCGCGAACGTCGCTTGAAAAGCGACGGTGTCGCCGGGAATCATGTCGTTCTGGTTGAAGTACATGAAAGACCCGGGAAATACCGACAGATCCGAAGTCAGACCGTCAACGAACGCAAAAACGTTCATGCCGCGCGGGCCGGGAGGCGGCGCCACATTGACCGGCGGCGTCAGGCCCCACGTCCCGTCCGCCTGCGTTCCGCCCACGCTCACTCGCAACGACTGCGAGCTGGTGATGCTCGCATCCGAGATGTACCTGACGTTGATGCGGTTGGTCAGCGTCGCATCGCGCATCATGTAATCGCGCGAGCCGAACCGCCGCAGCGCCTCTTCCAGCTCCGCCTGAAACACGCCCAGACCGAATGAGGCAAGGTTGCCCGGCCAGCTCGCGTTGAATTGAAGGTTCATCAATTGCGGCACCGAGAAGTCGGCGTCCGCCGCCGCCGGGCGGGATTTCGCCTTCTGCTTCCCCTTTTTATCGATGAGTGTTATCTGATCCACCACATAGAGGCCGTGCCACAGCTCGCTCCCCGAGGCGATGGAGTTCAACGGAATGTTGATGGCGGCCCCGCCATGCGCATCGGCAGTGGTGCGGTCCGAAAATTCCAGCGGCACCGCAACTGTCGCCTTTCCATCCCACTCCACGTCCACCATCAGTGGATCGGCCCCCGCCGCCACATCCACCTCAATCGCCCCGCAGAGCGTAAACGCATCATTGACGTCCGGATTCACCCCCGGCGGCCGATTGGTCAGCCTCCCCGCATCCACTCGCAACTTCCCGGTAAATCCGGGCGCTAGATTCTCAATCTTCACCACAAACTTGATCCGCTCCACCAGCCGCGGCGAGAAATCATCATCGTCGTGATAAATCGGCGCAAGCATGGGCGGATGGAACGGCTCCGATGTCTGGATCTTCTCAAGCTTCACCGTCGGCTTCGGCAACGCCGGCTTCACCGGCACCGGAATCACCGTCGGGATGAAAATCTTCGGATCGTGAACCTGGCACACCGCCGCGTTGCACTTGCCCGCGTGACAGGTCATCACCGGCAACTGGTCCGGCTCAAAGAAAACAATCTCCACCCGCCGGTTTTCCTTGCTCCGGAAGTTGTCCACGCCGCGCTTCTCAATCGGGAAATTCTCGCCGCACCCCACCGATTTTTTCGAATCATCCACAAACTTGATGTTCCCCCGCAGCTCGGCCAGCTCCGTCTCATCCACGTCGAGCACCGACCCCAGCTCATCCATGTACACATCAAAAAACGCCCCCCACGTCTCCTTCCCCATGATCCCATCCTCGGCGATCGCTTTCTTGAACGCGATGTTGTACTGCTTCTGAAATTCCTTCACCGCCGCCTTGGTTTTGGGCCCGTCCGCGTTGTCCACCTTCCCCGGATCACACGCAAATCCCCGGTCCGCCGCGATCCACTTCAGGATCAACTGGTGATCCTCCACCTTGTGCTTCGCCAGCGCCAGCTCCACAAACCGGTCCCGATCCCCCATCAGCGACGCCAGCACCATCTCCGCCCGTTGCGCTGACAGCGGCAGGTTGTATTCGGCCGACCCGCTCGTATCCGTGTGCCCCACGACCAAAACTTTTCTCGTCGGATTCTTCCTCGCCTCCACCAGCACCTCCGCCAGCACCGACAACGCCGTCACATGGTCCCCCGGCGGAATCGTCTGGTTCGGATCATCGCTGATGTAATCGGCCAGCAGCACCGCGCTGTCGTGATGGAAGTGCAGGTGCTCCATCTCGATGATCCACTCGCGCTTCACATCCGCCAGCGGCTGCACCCGAAACGTGTGCCGCTTCCCCGTTGCCAGCCCGCCCTGCTCAAATTTCGACTGGATCAAAACAATCCCCGGCTTGTCCGCCGAATCCAGCACCAGCTTCCCCCCCGCATCCGTCTTGGTCGATCCAACGATGATCCCCATCTGCTTGTTCACCCCGGCCGCGTCATCCGTGTCAAAATTAAACTTATTCAGCTCGCTCTCGGTCACTCCCCCCTTCTTGGCCAGATCGCCCAGCGTCTCGCCCGTCTTCACCTGGTGATCTTCAATTGTGAGAATCCGAAGCGTAACCCCCGGCTTGATCGTCACCTTCTTGTCCGGCTTCTTTCCCTTCGCCTCACCCACCGACATGAACCGCAGCGTATCCTTCCGCTTCGCCTCCTTCGTATCGCACCTCACATCGCACGTCGCTCCCTCGTCCAGGTCCTCGATCCGAATCAGCCCATCCTTGTCCGTCGTATAAAAATCCTCATTCCCATCCGGCGTCTTGATCACCATCCGCACCCAGTTCACCGGCTCGCCCGTATCATCGATGACCACCTTCACCTCGACGAACGTCACTTTCTTCGGGCTCTTTTTCGCCTCCGGCGGCGGCGCGGCGGCCGAACCTGCCCCAACCTCCTCCAGCTTTGTCGGCGGATTAAACCGCGCCACCTGCTCCGCCACCCCCAGCTCCTCCTCTGCAATCATCCCCGCAATCTCCGCCAGAATATCGCGTTTTTTAGGCTGCGCCGGCCCGCGCGATCGCCCCGCTCCCTCCTCTTCGTCCTCATCCTCATCCTCATCCTCATCTTCTTCCTCGTCCTCATCCTCCTCATCCTCCACCAACTCCTCCAGCCGCGAAATCGCCCTGGGATTCCGCGCAAACCGCTGCAAATAGCGATACGCATCCCCCTCCGAATCAAATTCCAAAACAGAATAGACCCCATCCGACGGGTAATCCGCCACCCTCAGCGTCCCATGATGCACCAGCAAATATCGCGGAGCCCGCACGGCATTCCCTTCCCAATCAAAGCCGCCTCGCACAACGCCACGCCCCGATTCTATCAGGTAACCCCATGCGCCCAAAGAATTTCCGCCTGCCCTAAAAAGGGCATTCCGCCGCCGCCACCTCAACTTCCTTTGCAATGAACCGAGTCCGGGAAAAACGAATCAATTCCTCACCGATGCCCATACTTCCGCTACGATGCAATATGCCCCTGACCTGGCAGCGCTGGCGTCTCCAGCTTCTTCACCAGCCGCCCCTTCCGATCAAAGATCGCCAGATTCCACGTCGTCATATCGCTGCTGACGTTGGCCAGGATATTGCCGTTCTCCGACCAATCGCACAAATGGGCGGACTTGAAATCGCCCCCAACCAGCGTCAGCGCCATCGAATTCGGGTCACGCACGTTCTTCACCGCGATGATCCGCATCATGCTCCCTGTGGTCCGCGCCAGCGACCACGCCACATTCTCCCCCAGCGTATCCACCCTCGGCACCTCCACATCCAGCGGCTGATAACTGCTCGACGACCAGACATTCCTCCCCTCAGACAGATCGTTTTTCAAAAAGCTCACCGCAATGAGCCGCGCTCTTTCATTGCCAATCGGAGCCTTGACGATGCTCCCGATATACGGCCCCGGCGCTCCCGGCGGCGCTGGCGAGACGTACATCGGCCTGTTCAGCGGCCGGAATGTCTCGCGAATGATATTGTCCCTCGACCCGCTCAGGTGATACGGCCCGCCGGGGCCCGTCGCCTGATACAAATAATCCCCGTTCGCAAACGAAATAAACGGCCGCCCGGCCTCCGGAATTAACTTCAACCGATTCGGCGACGGCTCCGCAATCGCCGTGAAAATCCCGGCGCCGGTGGTCACCCGAAACGCCAGCACCTGTCCCGACGGCGACCACACCGGCGGCGAATGGCACACCGGACATTGCATCGACGTCGTCCCCTTCACTCCCACATCCGCGCCTCCAGTCGGATCGGTCAGATGCACCCCCCCATCCTTCCCCGCAAACGCAATCGGCGACGCCAGCACCTGCGCCATCCGCCGCGCCCGGCTCAACACCGGCATGAGAATCGCGATCAGCAACGCGATGATCGCCAGAACGATCAGCAGCTCCACCAGCGTAAACGCCCGATTCCCGACTTTCGTGTTATCACCGTGCCCCTGCGGAATTGTCCGCTTCGCCGCCCCGATTATCCGTCCGCCCAAAGGAGCTTGTCAACGATAACTCATCAATTACGGCAGCCCCACCACCTGGCTCTGATTGTGGTGCACAAACGCCTCCGCGAATTTACACCCATGCTCCCGCCCCCGGAATTGCGCCATCACCGTGTGAATCCCGTAAAACCCCTCCGGGTCCTGGCTCCGATGCGCCATGCACGCCGCCCGCTTGCGCTCCTCCACCGCCGTGATATCCACGTAATGCGTCGGCCGAAATATCGTCGTCTGCGAGCCCGCATTCACCTCAAAATAATAAAGCGCAAACGCCGCCCGCGACCTCTGCCACGCATCAAACGTCAGCAGCGACCCCGCCCGATGATCCCGATGCGAATCGATCGGCCACTGCGCAAACACCAGATCGGGTTTCTCCCCCATCAGCATTTTCGCAAACGCCTCATACCTCCCCGCATTCAGCTCTGTCCCCCCATCAATCTGCCCCGCGAACATCGCCCTCACCTTCAGGATTTTGCACGCCTCCCCCGCCTCCGCCGACCGGATCGCCGCCGCCGCGTCCGCCCCCTTCCCGCGAAACCCCGCCTCCCCGCGAGTCAAATACATCGCCACCCCAACATGCCCCAGATCGGCCAACCGCGCCATCGTCCCCCCCCGCCCCGCCGCCGGCTCAGCCCGGTGGGCGCCCCCCCCCCCCCCCGGCAGCGCCCCCGCCGCCCCGGCGGGGGCGGGCGCCCCAAGACCCCCCGGGCCCCCCCCC
>JBGPEF010000329.1:0-6462 GCA_041482675.1 Tepidisphaeraceae bacterium
GTGTTGAGAGCAGATGAGTGTCGAGTGGGTCGGTTGATGGGGTGGGAGAGGGAGGAGACTGGAGGTTGAGGGCGGGCGGGTTGGCGGCGGTTGGGGTGGAGATGATTGGGGGGGAATTTTCGCCGCCGTGGTCGCCGTAGACGAGGTGAATTTTGGGAGGAGTCGTAGTGGTTGCGCGGATGGAGAGGAGGATGGCGGCGATGAGGAGGGTGTGGAGGGTGAGGGAGAGGAGGAAGGAGTTTCGGCCAGCGTTGCGCATATCAGAATTCCCAGCCGATGTTGAGGTAAATCTGGGCGTCGGGGGAGTCGTCGGTGAGGCCCACCAGTGGGGCAAAATTAATGGTCATTTGCGGGAGCGGGCGGAATTGGACGCTGGGGCCAAGGAGGACTTCGGTGGTGAAGTTGCCGCGGTCGCCGGCGATGTCGGTGAGGATGAGCTGGGATTCGCCGCCGACGGAGAGTTTGGAATCGATGAGGGTGTAGCTGAGCGCGCCGGTGAGCTGGTATTCGTGGGAGCGCGGGCCGCCGAGCTCGATTTCGGCGACTAAGTTTGCGCCCCAGTGCCAGCGGGGGGCAAGCTCGCCGCCGAGGAGCAGCTTGGGCTCGATTTTGTCGGGGCGATCCTCGAGCATGACGTATTCGAAGTAGACGGTGGGATTGCCGGGAAGTTTTCCCCAGTCGGCGAAGGCCCAGCGGACTTCGATCTGCTCGCCGAGGAGCATGTCGCCGGTGTCGCCATCCTGGTCGGTGCGGAGATAGAGATCGAGCTGGAAGCGATGGGGGAGGCCCAATTCCAGCTCATAGAGGGAGCGGGTTTCGGTGGAGCCATCCTTGTTGATGGTGGGACGGAGCCAGTATTCGAATTCAATCTTGCCTTCGGGGACGACGTAGACGCGGGTGCTGGTGAAACGGCGGGTGGCGGTCCAGCGCGGCTGGGCGTAGGAGCCGACGCGGTCTTCTTCTCTCAGATCCGATTGTTTTTCGGCGACGACGGTGACGGGAGGGAGTTCGAAGGAGCGGAGGCGCTGCTGAGTCGCCTCAGGCTGGGTGGAGGGACGCTGCTGGGCGTCGGCGGGGTTGACGACTTGCATGAGCAATGGGGGGACGTCGAAAGAATAGTCAGCGGCGAGAGCGGGGGTGGCGAATAGGGCCGAGGTGAGAAGAATTCTGCGAGTCATTGGTGAGGAATCTATGAGGGAGATTAGAATCAGGCACGTCCGTGCAAGGTTTGCAGGGGGGAACGCAACGTGAAGATGTGGCGGGAATAGTAGTTGGGGCGGCAGGGGCGGCGGCTGAAGCCGCCCCTACCAGAGGAGATGGATGAGGCAATTGATTACAGTGCTTGTGGTGGGTGTGATGGGGGTTTGGGTGGACAGTGCGCGAGGGGCGGAGGATCGGGCGGGGGTGGAGTTTTTTGAGATGTCGATTCGGCCGCTGCTGGCGGAGAATTGCTATTCGTGCCATGGGGAGAAAAAACAGAAGGGTGAGCTGCGGCTGGATTCAAAGGCTTCGATCATGCGCGGCGGGGAGTTGGGGGTGGTGATTGTGCCGGGGAAGCCGGAGGAGTCGTTGCTGATTAAGGCGGTGAAGTACACGGATGCGGATTTGCAGATGCCGCCGAAGAAGAAGTTGTCGGAGAAGCAGATTGGGGATTTGGTGAAGTGGGTGGGGATGGGGGCGGTTTGGCCGGGCGATGCGGGCGCCGTGGCGATTTCGCCGACGACGACGAAGCCGGCGGGGATGGTGATCACGGAGGCGGATCGGAAGTGGTGGGCATTTTTGCCAATTCAAAGACATGGGCGAGACGCCCATGCCACGATAGATGTCTTCATCACTGAGAAATTAAAGGAGAAGGGGATTGCGCAAAATCCGTCGGCCTCGAGGAGGGAGTTGATTCGCAGAGCTTATTTTGATTTGTGGGGATTGCCGCCGACGGCGAGGGAGGTGGAGGCGTTTGAGGTGGATCAATCGCCGGATGCGTTTGAGAAGGTCATCGACAAGCTGCTGGCGTCGCCGCGGTATGGGGAGAGGTGGGGGAGATATTGGCTGGATGTGGTGCGGTATGCGCAGACGAATGGGTATGAGCGGGATTCGGAGAAGCCGTATGCGTGGCGGTATCGGGATTATGTGATTCGGGCGTTCAATGAGGATAAGCCCTATGACCAGTTTGTGCGGGAGAACCTGGCGGGGGATGAGCTGGATTCGATTGCGGACAAGAATGTCCGCACCACTGATGATTCGCTGATCGCGACGGGGTTTTACCGGCTGGGGGCGTGGGATGATGAGCCGGATGATAAAAGGGCGGCGGATTATGATTATCTGGATGATGATATTCGCACGATCAGCACGGCGTTCTTGGGATTGACGGTGGGATGTGCGCGATGTCACGAGCACAAGTTTGATCCGATTCCACAGGCGGATTATTACTCGTTGATGGCGTTTTTGCGGAACATCAGGCCGCATGATGCGCCCAAATATTCATCGGATTCGGGGACATTCGTGCCGCTGGGGGAGAGGGAGAAGGTGAAGCAGTTTCTGGCCGAGCGCGAGGCGAAGATCAAGGAGTTGAAGGGGCAGATGGAGACGGTGAAGGACAAGGAGGAGAAGAAGCGGATTGAAGGGGAGATCAACGAAATCGCGGACAAGAAGGGGCCGATTGAGTGGGCGCTGGCGATAAAGGAAAAAGGGGCGACGCCGGCGAAGACGAATATTTTGTTGCGGGGGAATGCGTCGGCGGAGGGGCCGGAGGTGAGGGCGGCATTTTTGAGCGTTTTGGGCGGGCAACTGGCCGCGCCGATTAAAATTCAGGGCGGGGGGAGCACGGGATTGAGGAGGGCGCTGGCGGAATGGCTGGTGAGCCCATCAAATCCGCTGACAGCACGGGTGATGGTGAATCGGATCTGGCAGCATCATTTTGGGCGGGGGATTGCGGCGACGGTGGATGATTTTGGGAAGACGGGATTGCCGCCGACACATCCGGAGTTGCTGGATTTTCTGGCGGCGCGGTTCATGGAGGAGGGATGGTCGATCAAGAAGCTGCACCGGATCATCATGCTGTCGAATGCATATCGGATGTCGTCGCGGGTGAATGAAAAGGCGGCGGAGATTGATCCGGACAATCAACTGCTGTGGCGGCAGTCGATGCGGAGGCTGGAGGCGGAGGCGATTCGGGATTCGGTTTTATTGGTGAGCGGGGATTTGAATGAGAAGCAGGGTGGGAGGGGATTTTTTCCGAGGTTGAGCCGGGAGTCGATCGCGGGCGGATCGCGGCCGGGGGATGGGTGGGAATTGTCGCCGCCCGATGAGCTGAATCGGCGGAGCATCTATGCGTATGTGAAGCGGACGATGACGGTGCCGATGCTGGATACGTTTGATACGAACAACACATCGCTGCCGAGCGGCGAGAGGACGGTGACCACGGTTGCGCCGCAGGCGCTGATGCTGATGAATGACCGGTTTGTGCACGAGCGGGCCGAGGGATTTGCCAAGAGGATTGTCCAGGAGGTGGGGGATGATGAGGCGAGGCAGGTGGAGCGGGCGTATGAGTTGGCGCTTTCAAGAAAGCCGACCGAGCGGGAGAGGGAAATTGCGATGGAGTATGTGCGGAGGCAGGCGAGTGCGTATGAGGCGCTGCGCGGGAGGCTGAGGTTTGAGCCGGATGTGCCTTCGTCGGTTTACAGCGGATATTTGAAGAAGCTGGGGGCAGGGGATTTGCTGATTGGGCCCAAAAGTGGTTGGAAATATGCGAGGGGGATTTGGGGAGGGGGATATGAAGGAATCTTGTCTGTCGAGCCGGGGCAGGGGCCGTGTGCAGTGGCGGAGGGAACAAAGTTTTTGGATGGAAGCGTGCAGGGGAAAGTTTTGATTCAGAATGGGTGCGAGGTGGCGGGGTTGATGGCGCGGGCGAAATTGAGTGGGGAGGAATTCGTCGCGGGATATGATTTGGTGATTGCGCCGAAGGCGGATTCGGTGATGATAAGGAGGCATGAGAAGAAAGAGGTGAGGGTGCTGGCGGTGGCGGGGCTGCCGATTGAGGGTGGAGAGTGGTATGGGTTGAAATTGGAGATTAAAGGGCCGCGGATTGTGGGGTATGTGGATGGGAAGCGGGTGCTGGTGGCGGAGGATCCCAAGTCGCTTGGAGAAGGGGAGGCGGGGGTGAGGATTTGGGGGGCGACGATGACGATTGAGGGGATGGCGGTTTGGCGTGGCGGGAATGCGGAGCCGATTTATGATGGGAGGAACTTTGGGGCGAGGGAGAAGGCGCTGGCGGCGTTTGGAGTCGTGTTGTTCAACTTGAATGAGTTTGTGTATGTAGATTGAGATGTGGTGCGGCGAGCCGCACCCTACGAGAGGATGCATGGGAAATCAGAGTCAATTCTGTGGGCGGACGCGCAGGGAGTTCCTGTGGGAGATGGGGGCGGGATTTACCGGCGTCGCTCTGAGTGCGCTGTTGCAGCGGGATGGATTTGCGTTTGGTGCACCGGCGCAGGCGACTCCGCTGGCGGCTAGGCCGGCGCATTTTCCGGGGAAGGCGAAGGCGTGCATTTTTCTGTTCATGTACGGCGGGCCTTCGCAGATGGATTTGTTTGATTACAAGACGAAGTTGCAGGAAAGCGATGGGAAGTCGATCGATATCGAGATTCGCCGCGGGTCAATTCAGAAGCAGACGATACTGGGGTCGAAGCGGAAATTTTCCCAGCACGGACAGTCGGGGCTGTGGATCTCGGATGCGCTGCCGCACCTGTATCAGCACGCGGACAAGCTGGCGGTGGTCAAGTCGCTGTACGCGGATTCGTTCGCGCACGGGTCGGCGATGATCCAGATGAACAGCGGCCGGATTTTGCAGGGACATCCAGCGCTGGGGGCATGGATGGGGTATGGGCTGGGGACGAGAAATGAGAATTTGCCGGGATTTGTGGTGATGCTCGATCCGCGGGGCGGGCCGATCAGCGGGGCGGCCAACTGGTCGAGCGGGTATATGCCGGCCGCGTATCAGGGGACGGTTTTCAGGTCGGCGGGGCAGCCGATTTTGAACCTCGCGCCCGGCGGAGGGATGACGGCGAAGATGCAGCGGGAGCAGATTGACGTGATCGGACAGCTCGATTCGGAGCACCTGGCGGATAGGCCGGGGTATTCGGAATTGCAGGCGCGGATTGCTTCGTATGAGCTGGCGTTTCGGCTTCAGACCTCAGCGCCGGAGGCGCTGGATATTTCGCAGGAGGATGAGCGGACGCGGGAGATGTATGGACTGAATGAGGAGGCGGACAGGAATGTCCGCCCCACCATGCATGCGCTGTCGCTGGGGCCAGCGCCGTTTGGCAGACAATGTTTGATCGCCAGAAGACTGGTGGAACGCGGTGTGCGGTTTGTGCAGATTTATTCGGGGGGTGGGCATCAGCAGCAGAATTGGGATGCGCACAATGGGATCGAGGAGAATTTGAAGATCCATTGTCCGGAGATCGATAAGCCGATCGCAGCACTGCTGGCGGATTTGCAGCAGAGGGGATTGCTGGAGGAGACGCTGGTGGTGTGGGGCGGGGAGTTTGGCAGGCAGCCGGTTTCACAGGGCAGCCTGGGGCGGGATCATAATCCGAAAGGGTTTAGCTATTGGCTGGCGGGAGGGGGAGTCAAGGGCGGGACGAGCTATGGGGAGACGGATGAACTGGGGCATGAGGCGGTGGCGAATCGGCATCATATTCGCGATTTGCACGCGACGATTTTGCATTTGATGGGGCTGGATCACCACAAGCTGACTTATTTCTACGGGGGATTGAATCAGAGGCTGACGGGAGTGATTCCGGCCGAGCCGATTCGGGGGATCATCGCCTAGCGAAACAGCATGGCCACGCGAGTTCGCGTGGCCATGGCGCTGATTCGTTTGCGTTGGCGGCGGGATTACGGTTTTACTTCGTCATAGCTGGCCGGAACCGGCGCCCAGCGATCGGAGAAGCGGAGGCCGGAGTGCATTCCTGCTGTGCCGGCCTTGAAGGTGATGACGCCGCTGGTGCCGAGCGTGAGGGTATTCTTGAGAGCGACGATGGAGCCGGAGACGGTGATGTCGGTGCTGCCCGAAGCGGTGACTCGGTCGCCGACGATGTTGCCCGAGAGGGCGTTGAAGTTGCCGGTGAACTTGACGTCAAAGCCGGGGGCGATGACGAAGGAGCCGCCCATCTGGCGGAGCTCGTGGAACTGGGGCAGGTCAGGCAGGGTGGAAAGGTCGCTGGTGGTGTTGCCGCTGCCGCTGAAGGTCAGGACGTTGGTGAGAAGGGTGCCGACGCCCAGGTTCTCGGTGACAATGGTGCCCTGAATGTTGACGTTGCCGTTGAACTTCACGTTGTTGGGCTGCTGGATGTAGATGACGCCGCGGAGGGTGATGGGGCCGGCGATGGTGGGGTTCATGTTGGCGGGGATGATCACGTTGTCATAAGACGGCTTGCCGGGGACGTAGATGGTGGTGGCGTA
>JBGPEF010000330.1:0-6452 GCA_041482675.1 Tepidisphaeraceae bacterium
AGCGGACGCCGTTGTGCTCGAAGGTGGTTCCCTTCTGGGGGATTCGGCCGAGCATGACGGAGACAAAGCCGCCGATGGTTTCGTAGCCGGCGTCTTCGGGGAGACTGAGGCCGACGGTGCGATTGATTTGATCGATGTCGAGGGCGGCGTCGACTTCGTAGGCGTTCTCGCTGACTTTCTTCATCATCGACGTGCTGTGGGGCGGGTGCTCATCGCTGATTTCGCCGACCAGCTCCTCGAGGATGTCTTCGATGGTGACCAGGCCGGCGGTGCCGCCGTATTCATCGAGAACGATGGCGATGTGTACTCGTTGAATGCGGAATTCGCGGAGGAGGTCGCGCAGGGGCTTGGTTTCGGGGACGAAGATGGCCGGCCGCATGGCGCTGCGCATGTCGAACTGCTCGGGTGGCAGGCCGAGATGCTTGAGCAGGTCGCGGGCGTAGAGGATGCCGACGATGTGATCGAGGGTGCCGTCATAGACGGGAAGGCGGGAATGGCCGGAATCGTCCAGAGTATGCTTGACCTCATCGAGGGTCGCGCCCAGCTCGATGCCGACAACTTCGGGACGGGTGGTCATCACCTGGCCGGCGCGGGCGTCGCGGAATTCGATGACCGACTCGATCATCTTGCGCTCGGTCGTATCAACAACGCCTTCCTTCTCGCCATCCTCGACGACGGAGAGGATGTCCTTTTCGATCTGCTCGGGCTCGGGCTCGGATTTGTTGCCGACCATGCGGAGAATGAGCCGCTCGGTCAGGTGCATGAGATTCACCAGCGGAAACAGCACGTAGCGGAGGGTGTGCAGGGCACGGGCGAAGATGGCGATCATGGGCTCGCCGACGTAGCGGGCCAGCGCGGTGGGGATCGCGGTGGAGAAGATGAAGGTGAGCAGGGTGGAAACGATGATGGCGCCCAGGTAGCGGCTGCTGATGCGGAAAGTGATGTATTCGAAGAGGCGCAGGCTGAAGGCAACGATGAAAACATTGGCCACCAGGCGGCAGACGGCGGTGATGAAGACCAACTCGCGGCTACGGTCGACGGTTTTCTCGAGCAGCTCGCTGCGGCCGTATTTGGCCAGATAATCTTCAAGCTTGGCGCGGGAATAATCGCGCAGCGCGTAAACAAGGGTGGAGAAGAAGAGCGTCAACAGGGTGGCGAGGAGGATGCCGATGAGGATGAGGATCATGAGGTTTTGGAGGAAGTTTTTCGGGTTGGATTGAAGACCGCCCCGACACCAAGTTGAGTGAGGATGCGGTCTTCGCGCCTGTGCATCCGTCTATAGTCGGCGTCGGTTCTATCGTCCAGCCCCATCAAGTGCAACATGCCGTGCAGGGCGTAGAGGAGCAGCTCGTTTTGGACCGCGATGCCGCGGCGGCGGGCCTGGCGGATTGCTTGCGAAAAATTGATGACAATTTCGCCGGAGGTCGCCTGCGCCTGTGAGTTTTGCTCGAGGGGGAAGGTCAGCACATCGGTGGTGGAGGGATCGTCCATGAACCGGCCGTGCAGCTGGGACATTCGGGCATCGCCGACCAATGCGAGCGACAATTCACGAAGCGGAGAGCGAAGGAGCGAGTGAGCGCGCGGGAGCATCTTTCGCAAAAACGGCGCGTGCTCGCGACCATTCGCGGCGGTGATGGTGAGGTCAAGTTTCTTACGCCCCTCCGGGGCTTTGGGTGTTGGCCGCGTCAACCCCGGGCTTGCGCCCGGGGCTAAAACCTTGCGCTCCTCCGGGGCTTTACGGACGGCGCGGCGATGAGGTGGGCGTGGGGTGATGATCATCCGGCTTTGGTTGCGGCGGTTGCGGGTTGGGCGTGCGGGGGGGCGTGGGTGGTGGCGGCGGTCGATGGGTAATGCATTCGGCCGTGATAAATGGCCAGCAGCGCCTTCACGAGCGACTTTTCGACGATCTGCAATTCGCTGAAGGTGAAATCGGCATCATCGAACTGGCCATCCAACATGCGCTTCATGACCAGATCGTGTACCAGAGTTTCGATGCGGTTGGCCGTCGGGTCAACCATGGCCCGGCTGGCGCTCTCCACGGCGTCGGCGATCATGACGATGGCGGTTTCGCGCAGGCGCGGCTTGGGGCCGGGATAGCGATATTGCACATCGGGCGGCTGGTCATCATCACCACAATTTTTGCACGCCTGGTGATAGAAATATTCGACCAGTGTCGTGCCGTGATGCTGCTGGATGATGTTCTGGATGACCGGCGGCAGGTTGTACTCGCGGGCCAGTTCCACGCCGTCTTTGACATGGCCAATGATGATCAGGAGCGAGACGCTGGGGGTCAGATTGAGATGGCGATTGCGGCCATCGACCTGGTTTTCCACGAAATAGTCGGCCTTGTTCATCTTGCCGATGTCGTGGTAATAGCTGCCGACGCGGCACAGCAGGGAGTTGGCCCCGATCGCCTCGGCCGCCGCTTCGGCGAGCGTTGCGACCTGAAGACTGTGGTTGTAGGTGCCGGGGGCTTCGACGGCCAATCGACGAAGCAGTGGGTGGCTGGCGTCGGCGAGTTCGAGCAGGGAAATGCTGGTGGTGATCTTGAAGGCTTTTTCGATGAATGGAAGGATGCCCAGCACGATGAATCCAACCCCAAGGCCCGCCGCGCCGGCGTAGAGGCAGTTGCGCCAGAGGACATTGGCGGGTTCCATGCCGGCCGCACTGACGGCGGCGGCGGCGAGGATCATGGTCAGAGCGGTCAGGCCGCCGACTTCGACCAGTTTGCTGCGCGTCCGCACCTCTTCCAGCAGGAAGCAGCAGGTGAGGATGCCGACCCACATGATCAGGAAGAAACCAATGCCCTGATCGAGGGCGGCGGTGACCAAGAGCCCATGCAGGCTGGCAATGCCAAGGGCAAAGCGCTGGTCGTAGGCGATGGCCAGGATCATGGCTACGAGAATCGAGGGAGCGATGCCGAAAAGCAGGAGCGGGCCGGTGCCCACGGCCGCCAGTTGGGGCAGGAGGAGCATGGCGAGCAGAAGGGCGGCTATGGCGAGGGCTCGGAAGCGATTGCGGAGGATTCTTGGCTGGAAAAGAACGACGTAACCGGTCAGGGCGCAGGTCACGAGGAAAACGATGCCGGCCATTCCGAAATGCGCCGCCAGACGCTTCTGCCATCCGAGGTTTTCAACGAACGCCCGCTGCTCTTCATTGAGGATGCGCCAGGACTCTTCAGTAACCCGCTGGCCCCTGGGAACGAGGACCGCCTTCTCGAGGATATGCCGGCGCGCCAGTGCAACCGACACCCGCTTGGCCGCCGCATCCTGCTCGGCCAGGGTCAGGTCTTTTTCCAGGTCGTGGGTCTTCCTGAGGGTATCGATGGTGTATCCGGCGATATTGGCCGCGGGTTGGGAGAAATGCTGCTCGGCGATGGGCTGGATGAGGGTGAGCAGCTCGCCGCGCTGGATATCCATCGACCAGGAGCCCTGCTGGCGGGCGGGGTACGTGCGTGACTTGTCGATGGTGACAAACTCGGCGGCCGGGCCGGGGCCCTGAAGCTTGAGCCTGTCGCGCTGTTGGGCATTTCGTTCTTCCTGCCAGTCATCCTGATCCAGAACGATCAGGTTTCCCCTGTCCCTTAGCTCCAGCAGCTTGGCGATATAGGCGGCGACCCACTTCTTGTATTCCTCCGGGGTCTCCATGTGGATCTTTTTGAGGGCGGTGATGCTGCTGCCATCCAGCTTGAGCGTCTTGGGCAACTGCTCTGGGGTGAGCCGGGCCACGTCCTCGGGCAGGGCGAGGAGGGTCTTTTGAAGCTCGGCAAACGGATTGGCCACCGCGCGATAGACCCGCGGGGTTGCTTCCCGGGCCGCCTGTTGAAGCTCGACCAGCCGCTCGGTGTTGGTGTAATAGAACTCGACCCGGCTGGTGATGTCCTGCTGGGCATATTGATCGGGGCGATGGCGGACCACCTGCTCGCGGAGGAGGGTGATCAAGACGGCCAGGAGCCAGAAGACCGAAACGACGGCCACAAGGCCCAGAGCCCTGGGGTCCGTGACCGCTTCTCGGAAGGATGTGATGTCGGGGCGGTTTTTCCGGATCTCGACGCGCCGCGCCCGGAGTTTTCTGAATTGAAACATATGTTTTTCGGCCCGCGAGTGGGTCCAGCCGCTGGCCGAAAATTCACTTCTTCTTCCGCTCGTACGCGCTCACGATGTTCTGAACGAGCCGGTGGCGGACAATATCGCCGCGCTCCAACTCAACGTGAGCGATTCCTTTGACACCGCGGAGCTTTTCGATCGCATCAACGAGCCCGCTATCCTGGTTCTCCGGCAGGTCCACCTGACTAGGATCGCCGGTCACTATCATTTTTGAGTCATGGCCCAATCTTGTCAAAAACATCAGCATTTGCGAAGGGGTCGTGTTCTGGGCCTCATCCAAGATTATCACAGAGTCGTTCAGAGTTCGACCACGCATAAAAGCCAGGGGGATGACTTCTATGACGTCATTTACCATAAACCTTTTCACCTGCTCGAATTCCATCATGTCGTTGAGGGCATCAAAAAGTGGCCGGAGGTAGGGATTGACCTTGGCCTGGAGGTCTCCGGGGAGGAATCCCAGCCGCTCGCCCGCCTCGACGGCCGGGCGGGCGAGGACGATCCGTTTGGCCTGGCCGCGCTTGAGAATGCTGGCGGCGACGGCCACGGCGAGATAGGTCTTGCCGGTTCCGGCGGGTCCGACGCAGAAAGTGAGGTCATGTTTGAGCATGGCCTCGGCATAGCGTTCCTGGCCGGAGGTTTTGGGCTTGATGGCCCGGCCCTTCACATAGACATCAATTTCGTCGCCGGAGCGCTCGCGGACCGTGCCGACGGCGGTGCTGATGGCCGAGCCGACATCCTCGACGCTCAGCCAATCCTGGCGGCGCAATTTCCGCTGCATCTGATCGACGACGGCGGCGGCCTTGCCGACCTGATCGCGGTCGCCGGAAAGGTGCAGATCATCATTGCGGCTGACGACGGCCACGCCGAAAGCTTCGCGGAGCATTTTGAGGTGGCGGTCGGCCGCCCCGAAGAGGGCGAGTTTCTTGTCGGGCTGTTCGAGGGAGATGTTCAGGTTCACGGGGGGGAGTTTAGCATGGTTGGGAGGGTTGTGAACACGGGGAGCAAGACCGCGACAATGGTTAAACGGCACGTGTGGGGTGGCATTACGCTGCTCGGAGAGGCATGAGATCCGCCGTTGAAAGGGCAGGTTGATGAGCTGCCGTAAGAACACGGTTGAGCTCGGCAATATCGACAGTGCCAGGCGGCGTGAATTCGATACCAATTGCGCGGCCGTCGGATGTGAAATCAATCAGCCATGAGCCATGCCGCTCTGTTCGGGACGATTTATCGCCCGGACGGCGCTCGAGATAAAGATACGCTGCGAATGGTTTGCCTTGGCGGTAGGTGATTTCCAAATAAGGTCTGGCCATGGTTCAACCTAAAGGATAGGCCGTGACAACGACCAAAAGTTGAGCGGCTGCATCAGGTTCCACGACGACTTCCCACGATCGTGACTCGTGAGAGGTCTGCACGATGAAACGTCCAGTCGCGACGTCGGGCTGAAAAGCGTGGGCACGTTCCAGCATGTCACGCAGATCGGTCTCGCTGAACGACCGGTCTATCATTCGCTTGGCCAAGTGGGGATTGGAGCAGTCTAGCTCCCAATTCCACCATTCCGGCCAATTCTGCTGTGATGCTACCACGCGAATGAATTCCTCGAAAGGTAATCAGAACAAGCTGAACATCAGGTATGCAAAGGGAGCGGCCAGCAGTGGGCTGTCAATGATGTCGAGGATCCCGCCGAAGCTGGGGACTAAGGCACCGCTGTCTTTGACTTCTGCGTCGCGTTTCATGAGGCTTTCCAATAGGTCGCCGGCCTGGCCGATGCCGCCGAGGACGCCGCCGAAGATCAGGCCTTTCCACCAGGTGAGGCGGTAGTCGGGGATGCCGATGAGGGGTGCTAAAAGCGCGCCGACGAGGGCGGCGAAGAGGATGCCGCAGATGAGGCCTTCCCAGGTTTTGCCGGGGCTGAGCCAGAAGATGAGTTTGTGTTTGCCGAGGGCGCGGCCGCCGAAGAATGCGCCGATGTCGGTGGCCTTTACCACAAGCAGGACCATCACCAGGATCATGGTGCTGCCGTGGAAGAGATGTTGGCCGGCGTGCTTGACGCGGAGGGCCATGAGAAACCAGGCGAGGCCGCCGAGATAGAGGGTGGCCAGGACGGTGCCGGCCATGTGGTGGATGGCTTCCTGGGTTTGGCGCATGAACACCCGGCGGAGGGCGGCGAAGAGCATGACGAAGACGATGATGAAGGCCAGTGTGGATGCGGCGATGGGCTGAAACCAGAGGAATTGAGTGAGGAAGGCGTGAACGACCAGCGCGGCCGAGCCGACGGCGGCGATGGCGCGATAGGGTTGCACGCGCTCGGCGGCGAAGAGGTGGGCCAATTCATAAACGGCGGGGGGG